>WJKG01000239.1 GCA_014729205.1 candidate division GN15 bacterium
CGCTTCCGGCTGTCTGGCCTGGCCTATGCTGAATGCATGCCGCGTGTGGCACGCGTTGCAGGAACCCAGACTGCCGTCGGGATTGATGCGTCCGATTCCTGAGTTCGGCCAGCATTCCTTTGCAAGCTTGTTGGGCTGGTCGGGATCAATCTCCATCCGGGCGCCGTGACAGCTCTCACACCCGAGTATGGCCACCGGCTTGCCGGCAGACACATGGGCCAGGTAAGCATCCTTCGATTCAAGGATCTTCCCGGCACTCGCATGATAAGATTCCGATACCTGCTTTGACTCGGTCGGATGACAGGTACCGCAGTCTTTCGGCGTCACCAGCGTGGCGATTCGAGCATCGTAGTGCATAAACCCATCCGGCTCGCCCGAAGCTGCCCGATGACAATCCAGACACGTCACGTTATGTACCGCGTGCTGGCTGTTGAACCACTGCTGGTACAACCCCGGCGACTTCTCCTTGTGGCAGGTCATACACCGCCCGGCCACCTCGGAATCAACGGCTGCTTGAAGACTCATTGACGTAGCCATTACAACAATGATCGCCGCCAGCGTCAGTTTCCATACTCCACGCATCTTCATACTACCTCTCCGTCCGTTTTATAGCATTGCTGTTCGCGCTTCGCAAATCTGTGTATTCACTTTGCACTCCTCAGAAGGTTACCGTGACCAACCAGTAGCCCCAAAGCCCGACTTCCGCCCCCTCGCCGGCAAACTCCTCTGATGGCAGGAAAGCCGATCCACCCAGCGAGACGTATGCACCTTTGACCTTCCTGGTACTGCCGAAGACATCGAGCTCAGAACCGATCTTGTTGGTCAACTCGCCGTTCTGTCCCACATAATCCGACGCGGCGATGAAGTGATGAAGGTGAGCGCCGACTTTCCACCCCTGAATGAACTCGCCGTTAAAGCGAAAGACGAGGTCAACCAGACCTTCTGGTTGCGAACTCAGGAAGTAGTCCATGTGGCCGCGGAACTTGTGACCGGTGTAGTACAGGTTGTTGTAAGCATTGTAGGTACCGTCGGCAGGATCGTCATCACCCGAGGCATAGTCCACCCCGGCCGCCAGCGCAATGTTGTGGCGCTTGTCGATAACTGTCGATAACTCCGCCGTCACCAGAAATGCCGATATATCCTGCTCAAAGAAGCTCCCGTCGTACACCAACTGGCTACCGAACTGGTAGACCAGGTTCGACTCCACCGTAAATGGACCTATGTCCTGTTTGATATATCCACCAACACTTGCGCGCTTGAGCGAGTCCACCTTGGGTATTCCCGCCCCCGCTGGTCGGTCTCGGTTCTCTTCGAGAAAGGCGAACAACTCACTCCCAAGCTGGGGCTGTGCCGAAGCAAGCCCTATTACCACGAAATCTCGATTCTCGAACTCACGGTTCAGTTCGCGGCGTATCAGTCCATACGCGCGAACATCGAACTGCCGACCCTGCCAGTTGAGTCGTATACCCTCCCAGGAGCGGCCAGTATTCGACCATCCCACGGTGCCGAACACACGCTGGTTACCAAGGGCAATCTCAAACCGACCCGCCTTCAACCCGATCCCATTGTCCCCATACTCAAGGATCTCAATATACGCCTGGTGCACATCCACATTCGAACCACCGGACAGGGTACCGGAAACATAGCTGCCGTCGCTGTTTTGCATGCCCAATCGTCGGCTGTCCTGAAATTGCAAGAAGGCCCGCGCGTTGCTGTCTACAAGAGCATCGACACTCAGACGGCTGCGCAGATCGAAATACCCGGCAACATCCGCGTGCTTGTCAAACGCCCGGCGATCTACTTCGGCGCGGAATCGAAGCTCGCCACCCAGGTCAATCTCTGTCTCCGCGATGGCGGCGGGAACGGCAAGTCCCGTCAACATCAATGCAACCACCAGCATGAGCACCCTACCACACATACTACCTCCTCATATAGTTACGCCCTGCTGCCGCGAAAGCCCCATGCCGGCGCGGCAACACCATCTGGAGTGTCACTATCGACCGATTAATGATCCGGCGCTTTGACCTAAGTCAAGATCCCCCACGGATCCCGCAGTTCATCCACCAGGCGCAAATGCGGGAGCGCGATGATGACGTGGATGCAACCGCTAACGTATCGTTGGCACAGTATAGTAACCGGCAAACGAAGCCGCAAGGAGCATAATAGCATACAGAACAGTCAAGTATCTCACCCCACCGCCAGACGCCTTCTCACACTACGCCAATTGCTGCCTTGAAACTGGTGGGGTCTTAACGTCGATCAAGCTGCCATCTACACCTACGGTGTGCACCTCCACCCGGCAGTCTATGCCGCTGGCCTGCCATGCTTGCACTGTTGCCTGCGCTATCCCATGGCAACACGGCACTTCCATCTTGACCACCGTCACCGAGCGCGGCCTCGCGACCCGGAAAATCTCCGTGAGCTTGTCACGATAGTGCTCCAGGTCGTCCAGCTTGGGGCATCCCACCAGCACCGACCGACCCGCCAGGTATTCACTGTGGAAGTTGGGAACCGCAAACGGCACACAGTCAGCGCAAACGAGCAAATCCGCATCTTGCAGAAATGGAGCCTGAGGTGATACCAGCATCAGTTGCACCGGCCAGTGAGCCAGCATCGAACGTCCCGCGGCCGTCCCGACATCCGCCGTCTCCCTCTTCGACGGTTGCAACTGCCTCATCCGTGAGCCCGGACAGCCGCCGTTCGAACCTGACTGCCCTGTTGTCGATGGGCATGCCATCGGCGGCGGCTCAGGTTCCTTCTTCTGGAGAGCCAGGTGCTCCTTCACTGCCTCCTCATCGAACGGAGCCGCCTCGCGCTCCTCTACCGAAATTGCCCCCTGCGGGCAGTCACCCAGACAATCTCCCAATCCGTCACAATAGGTATCCGATATCAACTTCGCCTTGCCATCGATCAGCTTCAATGCCCCCTCTGCACACGCCGTTATACACAGCCCGCAGCCGTCGCACTTCTCTTCATCAATAACAACGATCTTCCTCCTGGTCATGTCTTACCTCCAGCGTGGGGGTCAGATGTGTTCCTTCCAAGCGGAAGATCGGCTATGAGGACCTGGATGTACTTGTCGTAAGTCAAATGAGATCACATTTTCTCGCCCGAAGCGATATCGTCGAGACGGTCAGGATCGAGAATTTCAATGCTGCGTTCCTTGACCGCGATTACCCCCATGTCCTGCAGCTTGCGAAACGACCGCGACAACGTCTCCAGCACCGTCCCAAGTGACTGCGCCAGTTCCGTTTTTGAGGACTCCAGCAACACCCGATGATCACGGGTCTGCTCCGCCCGGCGACGCAAATACGAGGCCAGTCGCGAGGGTACCTCCTTAAGCGAAAGATCCTCGATCTGCTGGTTGAAATCACGCACAAAGCCCGAAAGTGATCCAATCATCTTCAGCGATAACTGCGGCGAGCCGGCAATAAGGGTGCGAAACCTGTCGGCTGGGAAAAACGCCACGGTCGACTTTTGTACCGCCACTGCATTGGCAGGATAGGCCTCTCCGTCAAATATGGCCGCCTCTGCGAAGATCTGGCCGGCCGGAATCCGGTGGAGTGTGTATTCCCGCCCCTGCGGCGAAGACTTGAACACTCGTACGGTACCGCTGAGCACGGCGTAGAATCCCACGGCCGGATCACCCTGCAAAAACAACACTTCCCCCTCGTTTATCGTCCGCACACTGGCGATGCCGGCAACAGCAGTAAGTTCCTCATCGGCAAGCCCGCGAAGCAGATAACACTGACGCAACAGGTCCAGATTCTCCATAGCAGCATTCTACCACATATCCGCGCGGCCGGCAAGTACCCCCGACATAATCATCGCGAATTCTGAAAGAGACCGGTACAACCAACCGCTGACTTGACCTAGATCAAAGAGTTTCACAGTCCATTTATCGATACTCCCATCGTATGAAGAAACTGCTGGACAGAAAACACTCGAATCCACTGAGATCTGCCTCTCCTGCGGGGATCACGGCGCGCAAACGCGATGGACGGAACACGCAACGACTGCGCTTGGGCGTACAGGTCGCCTTCGCCCTGCTCTGCATATGGATTGGGGTCGAGTTCCATTTCTTCGTCAGCTACCTCGAATCCGGCGGCAGCGCCACCTTCGTTAAGCGCCCACCCGGTGTCGAGGGTTTCCTGCCCATAAGCTCATTGATGAGCTTGTATTACTTCGCGCTCACGGGCATCA
>WJKG01000240.1 GCA_014729205.1 candidate division GN15 bacterium
GGCAAGACCATTGTTGAGGGCGGTAATTGCCTGCGCGTCTGCCCCAAATATCCACAGAAGCTCTTTCAGTTCTCCACCACCACTGACATGCTGGACAACAGCCAGCGGAAGTTCTACGCCATCGACCTCAAGGACCCAGCCGCCTTCGTACAGACCGGTGGCGAAACCGGGCTCGTTGGTTTGGATATCGACGTTGCCGATCACCACGATGCCCTCAACTGGATCGCCTCGACGTATTCTCCGGAGAACGATCGCATCCATGCGGGCACGGCTCGATCCGGAGTGCGCATCATCACGTTCGCTCCCATACTCTCTGGCGACCTGTTCCCTTTGGCGGAAGTGATCGACTATCTGCTCAAACTGGGCAGTCAGGGACTCAATTGTCCGGTAGAAATTGAATTCGCCGTCAATTTGGGAACGCAGGAGAAGCGTGCGAAGGACTTCTACTTTCTGCAGATCAGGCCCATGACAAAAGCGGTGCACTTCGAGGATGTATCACTCAAGACGGTCGACAAGTCGCGAGTGATCGGACGCAGCGAGAACACCCTCGGCAATATGCACGTGGACTATATCGATGATGTCATTCTTGTCGACCCGGAGACATTCGACCGCAGCAAGACGGTGGAGATCGCCGGCGAGGTTGCCAAACTGAACGCGCGCCTGCACAAGGAGAACCGGCAGTACCTGCTGATCGGACCCGGTCGATGGGGTACGTCGGAAAAATGGCTCGGCATTCCGGTGCAGTGGCAGGACATTTCGGCGGCCCGGGTCATTGTCGAAGCTGCTTATGGGGACTTTTCCCCGGACCCATCGTTTGGCACTCACTTCTTCCAGAATTTGACTTCATTTGAGATTGGCTACTTTACCGTCAACCAGGCCGTTGGTAACGGCTGGCTGGACTTTAGATGGCTGGAGAATCAGCGGGTGGCGTACAAGACCGATCACGTCAAACACCTGCGGCTGGACAAGCCGCTGGATATTCTCATCGATGGTCATGAGGGAGCCGGCGTTATCCTCCGTGACGCCGAGGTACCAGTCTACCGGACCAGTACTTCTGGTTGAGCAATACGCGGGACGGCTTCGATAAGCAGGCGGCACGTTAGATCAGAAGCATGCTCGAGGAATAGCACGAACTCACCGGCCGCACTCCCCTCCGACGTATCTGAGATCACACGCACAACCACAAACGGCACACGATTCATAGCGCAGACCTGTCCCACTGCGCCACCTTCCATCTCGGTAGCTACGGCACCGAACTCGCGCTGCAGATAGCGAATGCGTTTGGCATCGGCGATAAAGGAATCACCAGTAGCAATAGTCCCGACCATCATCTGCGAGTCCACCTCTTCACGGGCTTCCATCGCTTCCCACGCATCGCACATCGCCCGGACCAGACGCGGGTCAGCTTCAAACAACCGGGTAAGATCCGGAATCTCCCCCGGCCTGCGACCAAAGGCAGTCAGATCTATATCGTGTTGCACAACGAAACTCGAAACGACCATGTCCCCCTGGCACAGATTGGGTACGAGGCCCCCCGCCAGGCCGGTGAACACGACCGAATCAACCCCAAACCGGTCAATCAGGATCTGGGTCGCCACGGCCGCGTTGACCTTGCCCACTCCGGTACGAAGCAGGATAGCCTGGCGATCTTCGAAACTACCCAGATGGAATGTAATCCCTGATTGAACGACCGTTTGGTCGACCTGTGCATGCTCCAGGAGTCGCTGGAGTTCTTCATCGATAGCGCTTATCAGTCCGATCATTCTCGATATCCCCGGTTTGGTGCGTTTACCGATATATCGGCGCCATGGTACATCCACTCAACTATCGCGGTCGTTGAGCAGCCAGAACCAGATCATTGGATTTCTTGCTGAATCGCTTGGTAAACAGCAAGTTACCGTACTTCTTAACCGGCGAAAAGCCGACCTTATTCGCCGCCTCTACCAGGTAATCGGGCTCGAAGTTGTCGAAGTCATGGCGGAATACTTCGAGCTTCGGCGGAGTCTGGTTCAGATCAAGGCGCGTTACATAGACAGAGAAGTGCCGGCCGGTGCGTTCTCGAAAACGCTCATAGATGATGCCGTTGTTCTCAGTCGCCTTAATTGGGAGCAGCTCGCCGTCGTTGACGACACCATAATTGAGCGCCTGTAGAACCAACCAGCCTCCCGGCTTAAGGACGCGGTAGAAGTTCCTATACGCCCTCTTCAGATTGGACCGAGTCTCGACACCAACAATGGCATTGGCCAGACAGACGATCAGATCGAATTGCCCGGTCATGTTCTTGGGTAGTGACTCGAAATACCCTTTCACAAACTTCACGGGCAGACCACGAACCGCTGCGTGTCGGCTGGCCACCTGGATCATCGGTGCCTGACAATCCAACCCCACAGTCTCAACGCCTTGCTGTGCAAACAGACGTGTGGTAAGACCGGTGGCACAGCCTGCATCGAGCACCCGTGTTGGTTCGAAACGATCGATCATCGCTTTGACTTCATTGGCGTGATTCTTCTCACGTACAGCAGCATTCGTTACCAGATCGTATTCGTGGGCATATTTCTCGAAGGCAGAAGGATTCTTCTTCTTTGGCATTCTCTATCCGTTTCTGGTTTGATAGTAATCGACTTCAGATACCGAGTACTTCCCGTTCGTGCTCAAAACGGGACGGCTTCAGCTTGACGAGCCAGCCCTCGCCGTAGGCATCCTGCAGCGCGATAACCGGATCATCGAGGACACGTTCATTGACCTCGACCACCGTCCCCGACAACGGTGACTGCACCGGATGCGAGCGCATATCCGATGTGAATATCTGCATAAAGACACTCCCCTGCCGGATTTCGTCACCGACGGTCGGCAGATACACATTTTGTACTTTGCCCAGAGTGGAGACGAAAGCGTGTTCGACACCGAGCATGACCAGCTCGTCCTTTTGCACCATCATCCAGCAGTGATCCCCGACCGATTTGAGCTTGCCCGTCAGCCCGCCTTTGGTGGCGGTATCCTTGCCAGCCTTTTCATCTTCGCACTCAGAGCCCCGGACCAGGTCGGCGGCCCGGCCGACCACAGCCAGCAGCTCCTTTCGAGAGAACGGCTTGGCTATATAATCGAATGCCCCGAGCTGCGTGGCCTGCAAAGCAGTGTTGATTGTGGCATAACCGGTGATCATGATGACCGGGATGCACGGGTGCGACTCGCGGACTTTGCGCATGAACTCGAGACCGTCGATCTCGGGCATCATCAGGTCGGTCAGGACGATATCGATCTTCTCAGCTTCGATCGCGTCGAGACCGTCCTGTGCAGACAGCACAGTCTTGATGTTGTACTCTTCCTTGCCGAGGTGCTTGGTCACACTGTCGAGCACTATCTGTTCATCGTCAACGACGAGTATGGTCATGTCACTGGCCATTGCCGTACCTCCATACTACAATCTATGCCGTAGCCTCCGGCAGGACAATCCTAAAAACGGCACCGCCGGTTCGACCCATATCGATCTCGATCTCCCCTTTGTGACGCTCCACAATTCCCCAGCTCACCGCCAGTCCAAGACCGTTCGTCCCTTTTGTTGAAAAGAACGGTTCAAAGACCTTGTCGATCAGATTCTCAGGAATCCCCGGACCGGTATCTTCCACGGCAATGATGCAGCTGCCCTTGCGACGGTCATGCTCCCCCCCCAGGTAAACGGTGCCCTTGCCATTCATGGCGTCGGAGGCGTTCAGCATGAGATTCAGCAGCACCTGGCTCAGCTGGTGCCGGTCCCCCATGATGTCGGGCATGTCCTGCTCGAGCTCTTTCTCTATCCGGATATTGTGGAACTGCGGCAGGCGTTCCACCAGCGATAGCGCCTGCTCGACCACCTCGACCGGGTTCAGCCGGTTCAGCTGCGGTGCATCCTGTCGAGCGAAATCAAGCAGATTACGCACGATATCCCGACAGCGAAGGGTCTCCCTGATAATGACCTTTAGATCCACCTGGTGCGGCGAGTCTTCGGAGATATCATCGAGCATATCCTCGGCGTAGGCGAGAATTCCGGTCAGCGGGTTATTTATCTCGTGGGCGACTCCGGCCGCCAGTTTGCCCAGTGCGCCGAGTTTTTCGGCCTGAACGAGCTGATCCCGTAACTGCCGCTCCCGACTGGTGTCGCGCATGATAGTACAGGTGCCTGTAATCGTCCCCTCGTAATCAAACAAGGGAAAGCGCACAGTCTGGAAGTGGTGCACGTGGCCGTCGATCTCCACCTGTTCCTCATAGGTATGGTAGTCGTTGTCTCGCAGCACCTCCTGGTCGTGCCGTTTGATCGTTTGCGCCAGATCATTGGGCAAGATATCCTCGGGACGCCTGCCCACGAATTCGTCCGGTGTGCGGTGGAAGGCGTGAGCGATGACGGGGTTGACGATCACATAACGGCCCTCGAGATCTTTGATAGAAATCCAGTCGTGTGCGGAGTCGATGAAGCTGCGGAAACGATGCTCGGCGCTTTGAATCTCGCGCTGCAGCTTAACCTTCTCCGTGATGCGATGCCAGGTAGCCAGCACCGACTCAACCTCACCCTTGCTGCTTAACAGCGGCTTGCGCGTTACTTCCCAATAGGCCTCATTGGGCGGCTCCGTGTACCACACCATGACCTGAGGCTGAGCATTGTTGATCACATCGTCCAACCCTGCCTCAGCACCACGACACTGTTCGGCGAAGGCTGTATGTGCGAGCACGTCGTAGCAGGTCAAACCGACCACATCACTCTCGGTTCGATTAACGAATTCAGCGAAGCTCTTGTTGACCCGCCGGATCTTCCGATCACGTCCCAGCACCACCGCCAGATCCGGCAGGCTATCGAACAGTTGCTGCAAGAACTGCCGCTCACGCTCAATACGCTTTTCCAGCTCCGTCTTTTCGATAAGTTGTCGTTTCTGCTCTTCCTGTGCGTTTAGCAGATCCCAGAAGATGTGGGCCGTAGTGTGATCGATCAGTTTGGTGCCGGCCGGGATAATCTTGTACAGCTCATTCAGCACCTCATCGCGACCGGTCAGTTCAATGTACAACTCA
>WJKG01000241.1 GCA_014729205.1 candidate division GN15 bacterium
CATATCCGCGATAGTACTGCGCAGGTATGTAACTGATCGCCGACCACTCCGGATTAGGAGACGAGTAGTATTCCTCAAACAAATCCCATGCTTCTTGATAGTGCCCTGCCGCAACCAGCATCTCGGCCATCTGGTGGTCGAATCCCTGTGAAAAGGGGCTCTCCTTTAGCTGTCGCATGGCCGCAATGATGCCCGCGGTATCATTGACGGCATACGCCTCAAAAAGCTCCTCTATATACTCCACGACCGGCCACACATTGGGTGGCGTAGCGGCACGAAATGCCTTGGCCGCTTCCTTGAATGGTCCCCGCAATTCGTCGACATCAGCGGTCTCAAGCTGAACAGCAAGGATGGGGAATTGCATCTTCTCAAAGGGCATGGCGTACCTGCTCCCCTCTTGGTATGCCGCCAGCGCGCTGTCGGTCCTGTCAGCAGTGCTGTAAAGGTGACCTATCATGCGGTAAGTGGCAAGCATTCGCGTGCTGTCTACGACACGCCGGTACACGCCAAGCCGTTCTTGCTGCAGATCGAGTGCCTGAGTGAGTCGTCCCTCCCATGAGGCGATATTTGAGAGCGAATGATAGTAACTGCCCATGACCAGTGGATCACTACCATGCTTCTCACGCAGCGTTTCCAGGTAATCCCGGGCCTTGTCGAAGTCCCGCTGGCCAATGTAGATGTCCGCCAGGGCATCGTAGGCTACCCGGTTGTCCGGGAAGCGTTCCGCCAGGATCTCATAGGTCGCCACGGCCTCCTGCATATTACCCATACGACGGTTGGTGGCCCCGATGGCAATATACCCGGCAGGTGATTCGGGATGTGCTACTTTCAGACGGGTAGCGTACTCGAGAGCCTTGGCATCGTTGTCATACGCCGCGTAGAGATTGATATACTGCGCCAGGGCCAACTGAAAGTCCGGCTGCAATGAGAGAGCCGTGTCAAACTGAGCCAGCGACGCCGTCGAATCGCGCTTGATCTGATACAGGAAGATCCCATAAATGACCCGCCCTTCGGGGTCCTCCGGGTAGGAGCGCACGAACGACTGCAGCTTGGTTAAAGCAGCATCAAACTGCTGATGCACCCAGGTATCGCGATACACATCCAGTAGCGCACGGTCCTTTACCGGTAGCTTTCCCTCGTGCTCGGACGCCTTGAGAAACCACGGACGTCCTTCCTGGACCCTTCCTTCAAACACGTGCGCCATACCTATGCGCATGTATGGCAGAGCAAAAGTAGAATCCAGTGCAATTGCCTCATGAAAACGCGCTCTCGCAGAATCATACAGCTCGCGATCAAACAGCTCCAACCCTCGCAGGTAATGCTTGTAAGCTCCCGGTGATCGCGACGCGAAGTCGGAGGCATTGGTAGCGCCGCTCATCGATTCCAGGATATTCAGCGATGAGGCTATCTTGTCGCTTAAACTGTCGACCAGTACGAAAGCGTCGTCGCCCACTACCTTCTCCGCCAGCACAATCTTACCCGTGGCCACCTCCTCCATACGGGCGTCAATGCGGATCTTATCGCCAAGCTTGAAGTATGAGCCGGAAAGCACGTTGACCGCCCCAATGTCGATTGCGCATTGCAGGTAGTCATCGTAGCTGTGGTTGCCCTCACCGTCGCCATCACTCATGGCGGCCAGATGATCATCCATGCGACGTGGACTGACCACCGTGATTGCTTCACTCTGCGTCAAATCCGTCAGCAGAACCTCCGGCAGGCCGCTTTTCAGCCAATCGAGACCGGGATCACCCGTCTTGTTCTCGAACCCAAGAATAGCCAGCGTGTTACCGGCGGCCTGTACGGTTTGGTTCGTCTGTGACCCGCCGAAATCCACAAGCGACAAAACGACCGCCAGCGCTGCGACAACCAGTACCACCGCACCTGCCAAGATGGTCTTGCGCAGTCTCCCTCCTCCGCTCGGAACAGCCCGACTGGTGACAGACGTAACCGTCTCAGTTATGCCGCTGTCGAATTGCCGGCGCAGACTGCGAATGTCCAGAACCAGGTCCTGGGTGTTCTGGTAACGATCCTCCGGGTTCTTCTGCAGGCACTTGTCCACTATCCGCTCCATCTCCGGTGAGATCGAGGCATCTTTTGAGCGCAAAGGCTCATGACGTCCCTCAAGAATCTTGGCCAGGGTTGACACCTGCGTCTCCCCCGTGAATGGAAACACTCCTGTCGCCATACGATACAGCAGAATTCCGAACGAGAAGATATCCGAGCGGGTATCAACTGTCTCCCCCTTGGCCTGCTCAGGGGACATATAGGACACCGTCCCGATGATCTTGCCCGCCTGAGTCAGTTCCTCGGAGATCGTATCCGTCTTGGGTTCGTCAGCCTTGAGTCCCAGTGGCTCCACCGGTTTGGCCAGGCCAAAGTCGAGGATGCGAGGATCATCATTCTCATCTACAATGATATTATCCGACTTGATATCCCGATGGACGATATTGAGTTTGTGCGCCGATGCCAGTCCACTGGCAATCTTCTCTCCCATCCGAAGGATAGTCGCGGTCTCTGGCTTGCGTTCTGTCAGCCAGGAGCTCAGGGACTCGCCGCGAACGTACTCCATGACAATGTAGTGAACCTCATCGCCCCCCTCTTCGATGGGCGCACTACCAATATCGTAGATGGACATAACGTAGGGGTTCGATATCTGAGCCGCCGTGCGAGCCTCGCGGTGGAAACGCTTGAGCTTCTCGGTATCTGAAAAGAACTCGCTGGAGAGGATCTTCAGGGCTACCTCTCTACCCAGCTTCTCGTCTTCTGCAAGGTAGACGGCACCCATGCCGCCCCTGCCCAGCAGTCGCTTGACCTTGAAATGTGAAAACGCCTGGCCTTCTGAAAACATTATTCATCCCTCTTGAGGATCAAGGTAGTGATATCGTCTGATTGTGGAGCATCCTCGACAAACTGGTTGATCTGTCGTTTGATCTCGGCGCACAGCTCCGCCGGTTGCAGCGACTGATGCTCCTTCAACAACGTACTCAGTCGCTCTTCCCCGTACTGCGCATCATCGCTACGAGTCGCTTCGGTGACACCATCGGTAAACGTGACCAGCGAGTCACCGGGGTTCATGGTAAGCGACTTCAATTCCCACTCCATCTCCGGAAACGCACCGATCATCACCCCGCCGGGTTCCAGTTCGGTGATCGAACCATCCTCTGTAACCAACATCGGCGGGTTGTGACCGGCATTGATGTATCTCACAGTATTCTCGCTCGGATCGAGCAGCGCAATAAAAAGTGTTGCGAACATGTCCGCAGCGGTGAAGCGATGCATCTGTGCCGAGACCTGCTTGACTACGCGCTGCAAATCGATCTGGCTCTCCATGGACAGCATGCGAAACGCCGCCAGGAGATTGGACATCAGCAGCGCCGCTCCCATTCCCTTGCCGGAGACATCGGCAACCAGAAAGAGCAGCGATCCACTGGGCAATACCGCATAGTCATACAGATCACCGCCAACATCTCGAGACTGGTCCTGATACCCCGCTATGCTGTAGCCGGGTACCGAGGGTGGGTCACCGGGCAGCAATCCGCGCTGTATTCGAGCGGCACGAGACAGCTCGCGCTGCATAATCTGGCGCTGCTGCCGCTCTGTGAGCAGGTTGTAGTTCACCAGACGGGACGCGATGATATTGCCGAACGTCGACAGCAGGTGAACATAGTCATTGTTGTACTGATGCAATGGATTGTTGGTGTCAACATAGAGAATCCCCAACACTTCATCCTCGTCGAGCATGGGAACGACCATGGCCGACTTGATTTCGGACATGATGATCGATTCCTGGCTGGCAAACCGTGGATCCGTTGCCGGGTCACCGATGAGAATACTCGTCTTATTGGCCATCAGTTCCTTGATAATGGTGGTGGACAGCCGAAAGTCTCCCGGGTCCTTTCCGTGCGGCAGGATAACCGCCGACGGTGTCGGCTCCGGATTGTCCGGATCAACAGAGAGAATCGCCAACCGCTCGGCTGGAATCACCTTGGCCAGCAGCGCCAGAGACCGCTCCAGCATGGTCTCCCGTGGCTCCGGCAGAACCAGCATCCGTGCCATATCCATGAGCGTCGGGACCAGCTCGGGCAAGTCAGTGACCTTCGATGGCAACGGCTGCCGCATCTCGTTGAGCGAGAGGAAGACCGATCGTTCCGATGGATCCTCCTTGCCAAGCAACCTGGTCGGTGGCGGTTTGGTTTCGGTCCGGTCGCTGTCCTCATCGGCAATCTTGAACTCTGTGCGCCCGAAACCGACATGATCGCCAATCTTCACCTTCGTTCGATCCGAAATCAACTGCCCATTGACGGTCGTACCGTTGTGGCTTCCAAGGTCGCGTATGTAGCACTCATCTGCGGAGCCATCCATCTCTATTTCGGCGTGTCGACGAGACACCGTCCGGTCAGGTACCGGGAAGTCGTTCTCGTCCAGCCTGCCCAGTATGTACTTCCCGGGCTCAATAACCCAACTGTAGTACCGTTCGCCGTCGGTACCGATCAACTTGATCATGACTCGATGATATCCAAATTCAAGTGGTTCATTATTCTACCCCACTATAACGAGGGTTTTTCACAGATGTTAGCTAAAAACTCGACTGATTTTGCGAACCCGTCAATCGGGCGTTTACCCCAGCCGGCGCGCGCCATCTGGTTCAATTGTCCGGACTCACGCAGCATGGTAACAAGTGGCCCCAGGAGGGTCCGTCCCGGTCCGGCGTACACCGACCGAGCTACCTTCAATTCCTTGCCCAATTCCTCAGTTTGCCTCTCCACATCGTTTCTCCCCCGTCGCAGCCATATCACCGGCACCCCGAGTCCCGCTGCCCACAGGAGCTTCTCTCGCGGTGGGGCGACGATATAGTCAAACTCCGGAAACAGCCGGGCCACCAGACCAGCCTCTTCCCGACGATTCCGCGTCTGCACCAAGACCACCGGATGGATTTCAGAGCCAATCCCCCGAGAGCCATCGACATAGCCACACGGGATATGATACCTGGCCAACGCCGCCTGCAACCGCCGGGACAACGGTCCCCCGTCACGACAGAAGATCAACAACCTCCCCACACGCGTACGACAGATTGACAGCACTCCTTCGATGACGCTCCGCACCTGGTGAGCGGGCTCGGTTTCATCCATGAAAACGCCACCGGACACTATGGCGCCCTCCTCGATCCGAGAGATTCGCTGTTCAAACGCAGTCACCGCCTGAGGCACAAGCGAGGGCTCGATACAAAGCCCCGTGACGACTATTCGATCGGCATGGCATCCGGCCTGCACGTACCGATCGGCGACCTCCGTCGTCGGGACCAGCACCCAGTCGGCGGCAGTTGCTGCGTTTTCGATGCCGAAGGCGAGTTCTCCGTGATTGTACACGATTCCCCCGCCGGCCCGAATCAACAGCGGCAGAACGGCGTGGTCGACAACCAGCGGCCGATCGTGTTCCAGGTAGACACGTCTCAGATCCCGCCGGAGCAGACGCAGCAGCCGCCCCCGGGGCGACCAGCCACGCCGAAGCCACAACTTGCGGGTTGCTCGTGTGGTCAAGCCGGGCTCGAGCCTGTTCCTGTATATTCGCCTCAGCAGCCGCCAGGCTGTCGCAGATAACCCGGTGGCATGGTGGTCGACCTCGCTTTCATTGCGCGCCAGCGTGATACGGCGACTCCGTAGCAACGTCTCCAGGATACCATCCACGAAGAGACTACGGGGACGTTCGAGGCCGGCATAGAGGAATTCAATCTGTCTAAATGGTGGCATGTATGGTTCAACCTGTACCTTCGGCTCCCTGCGATGATAGCAGACCAGAGCGGCGAAGTCAACTTTCGCAACCATTTGCAATCACACCGCATAGAACGTATGTTGGCATTGAAACTTGAAGGCGGGCGACGCTCGCTGATAGACTCAGGAGGAATATGCTCAGAATAGACATACTACGGTCAACGGCCCTTGCCCTGCTGGCGGTATTCGGCCTTCTGGCGGTCGCCTGCAGCGCTGAAGATAACAGGACCAGTATCAGTGAACACGAAGTCTACCAGCTGCGAAGGCAGGCCATGGTCAAACAGCACATTGCCGGGCGAGGCATCGGTGACTCCGCCGTCCTCGCAGCCATGGGAAGCGTCCCGCGACACCTGTTCGTGCCAACAGCATACCGAGAGGGCGCCTATGGTGATTTCCCTCTGCCAATCGAACACGGCCAGACGATATCGCAGCCGTACATCGTTGCCGCTATGACCGAGCTTCTCAAGCCGGATTCTACCTCACGCATTCTCGAGGTGGGCACCGGTTCCGGCTACCAGGCCGCGATACTGGCTGAGATTGTTGATTCCGTCTTCACAATCGAAATCGTCGCCCCGCTGGCTGTTAGAGCCGAGGAGCTGCTGGACTCGTTGGGCTATGACAACATAGTCGTCAAGGCTGGCGATGGCTTCGCCGGATGGCCAGAGCATGCACCGTTCGACGGTGTTATTGTCACCTGCGCCCCGTCCAATGTTCCCCGACCGCTTGTCGAACAACTGGCCGAGGGTGGCAGAATGGTCATCCCTGTAGGAGACATAACCCAGGAACTGGTTGTACTTACCAAACACACCGATTCCCTGGTGCGCGAGGTTGCCTTCCCGGTCAGGTTCGTCCCCATGACCGGCGAGGCTCAGACCGACAGCGCTCGTTTCGACAGCACTACAAGCAAGTAGGACATCCCAACGACAAATGAAGAAGGCGGGCCGATCCAGTGCAGATCGACCCGCCGCAAAGCTTGCCTGAAAGCAGTCGTCGTGATTACATCACGCCAGCCATCTCGTTGATGTCAATGACCTTGGACAAATCGAGGAAGATCAACAAACGATCTTCGAGCTTGGCTACGCCCTTGATATACTCGGAGTTGATGCCAGTGACGATCTCCGGGGGCGGCTCGATGGTGTTGGTCGGCAGTCGCAGTACTTCAGAGACAGAATCGACGACCATACCCATTACGTTACCCTCGATATCAACCACCACAATTCGCGTGTTCTTGTCGTATTCCTTGATCTCGAGGCCAAAGCGCTTGCGGAGGTCAACAATCGGAATCACTTTGCCACGAAGGTTAATGACACCCTCGACATAGTGTGGCGCCTGCGGCACCTTGGTGATCTCGGCCATCCGATTGATCTCCTGGACCTTCAGGATATCGACGCCGAATTCCTCGCTGCCGATGTTGAACGACACAAGCTGAAGCAGTTCATCGGACGTTCCGGCAAACCCTTCGTCCTTCTTGTCAACCACTTGAGTTTCCATTATAACAGTCCTTACGTAAGAGTTTCGATTTGTCTCCTGCGCTCCGAGCAGTTGGCCGACGGAAGCCCATCCATCGACTGTCCCCATCTCACCGGCGTAAAATTGCTATCGCTTGGCGAGTGTCTGCCTTTCTAGTAAGTATCGACCATCCGACGGACTACTTTAGATATTCACCGGAATCTCAGAACGACTGTTCTGGATTTGTATCTTAATGTAGAATCTCAACTTAGAAGGGTCTGTATCAGCCCTTGAGTAGTTCTATCAGGCGCCCAGCCGTGGTCGGGCTATGGCCTGTAAAGTGGTTATTGACATAGATATAGACCATATTCCCCAACTCCGACTGCTGAGCCACCAAATCAGCCCACCAACGCAGGTCATCCTCACGATCATCGCGAACATAGGAGAAATTGTCGGCGATCTTCTTGCGGTCCCCCAGAAGCCGGATATACCCAAAGTCCGCCGTCATTATCGTCTGGCGCGGCATCCATGGATGGTCGATCAACGTATAGGCGATGTTTCGCTGGCGAAACTGATCGAAGATCGGCTCCACTTTCAACCACCCTTTATGGCGCAATTCAACCGCCACCTGAAGGCCATCAGGCAAGGCCGCCAGCAACTGCTCCAGGACTGGCTGCTGATCCGGTTTAAAGCCATACGGAAACTGTAGCAAGAGCGGCCCCAGCTTGCCTTCCAATGGCTTGAGAGATTCGATAAATCGTCCCATCGTCTCGACGCGTTCCTCTATGGTTCCCTCGTGCGTGACAGTGCGCGGAAACTTGGCCGTAAACACGAATCCTCCGGGAGTAACACGATTCCAGCGTTTGACCATCTCCTTGCCGGGAATTCGGTAAAATGTGGCATCAATCTCAACGGTGTTGAAATAGTTGGCGTAGATCTGGAGAAAATCAGCCGGGGGACAGAACTGTGGATAGAAGTTGCCCGCCCAGTCCTTGTAGCTGAAACCTGAGGTTCCGATCCGAATGTTGGATTCTGCGGCCATGCCTGTATAACATGGGACGTCAGTAATAGTTCGGGCTCGAGCCGGCGGCCACAGCAATCTCGGAGCGAATTGACCTTGGGACGATTCTGTCGTATCTTGCAGGTCAAAGTCGACAAACAGGAAAGGAACAACAGCATGAAAGACAAGCGCAACGAGGTTCTGGCCCGGCAGCTCCTGGACTACTCGGTCGAGCTCCAGAAGGGCCAGGTTATCTATATCGAAATCAAGGGCAAGGAAACGCTTCAACTCGGCAAGGAGCTCATTCGCCTGGCCACCGAGCGCGGCGCCACGCCGTTCTGGTACTACAGTGATGAGTCCCTCATGCGGCATTTCGTTGGCAACGCCGGTGACGAGCAGTTCAAGAAACTGGCCGAACTGCACCTGCCGATAATGAAGGCAGCCGATGCATACATCGGCCTGCGCGGCTCAGACAACCCCTTCGACATGGCTGATATCGACTCCAAGCAGATCGAGAAGAACAACGCCCTGTTCTACAAGCCGGTTCATCTCGAAGAGCGTGTGAAGCGGACGCGATGGGTCGTACTCCGCTACCCCAACAACGCCATGGCCCAGTTGGCCGAGACCTCGCAGGAGACGTTCGCCGACTTTTATTTCAACGTCTGCTGTGCGGACTACGCCAAGATGTCGAAGGCCCAGGACGGCCTCATGGCTCTCATGGAAGCTACCGACAAGGTGCACATCAAGAGCCCGGGCACCGATCTGACGTTCAGCATCAAGGACATCCCCTGTGTCAAATGCGACGGTCAGCGCAATATCCCTGATGGCGAGGTCTATACCGCTCCGGTGCGTGATTCAGTCAACGGCACCATTACCTACAACACCCCCAGCCTCTATCAGGGAACGGTTTACAACAACGTATCGCTGACCTTCGAAAACGGTAAGATAGTCAAGGCAACCTGCGACGGTGACGAGGATCGCCTAAACAAGGTCTTCGACACCGATGAAGGCGCCCGCTATGTTGGTGAGTTTGCGATCGGGGTCAATCCCTTTATCCTGCACCCGATGAAGGACACGCTGTTCGATGAAAAGATCGCTGGATCCTTCCATTTCACGCCCGGTCAGTGCTACGACGAAGCCCCCAACGGCAACCAGTCAGCCATTCACTGGGATATGGTGCTGATTCAGCGCTCTGACTACGGCGGCGGCGAGATCTACTTCGATGACAAACTCATCCGTAAAGATGGCGTTTTCACCGACTCCAACTTGGAGAAGCAGTTTTCCAGGGAGAACCTCAAAGCGGCGGGGCTGCACTAACATCAGGCACGACGACGAAATCTATTAACCGAGGGTATATTATGGAGAATATCATAGAGTTCGCGATGAAGATGGAGATGGACGGCAAGCGTTTCTATGAGCAGGGCGCACAGAAGACCGATGACGAACGGATGAAGCGTATCCTGCACACGCTGGCCGAGGAGGAACAGCGGCACTTCGATGTCTTCCGAAGCCTTAAGGACAAGAAGGATCTGGCGGAGGCTTCGAAGGTGCTCGGGCCGAAACCAACAGCCTCACCGGCGGTCAAGAACGTCTTCCAGGAG
>WJKG01000024.1 GCA_014729205.1 candidate division GN15 bacterium
GGCCGACAGCGAATACCCCTCCCACACCGAGGACCACGGCGAGACAACATCGGACGAAATCCCCTGAACGATATTGTCGCTCGAACTCGGCATCGCTCGCCAGGTTGCGGTGGCACTTACCCCGGTCCTGGTACCCAGGGGCCGAGAGTAACGCTGTGACACGTAGAGCATCGTCAGCGCTTCAGCATCTCCCGGATCAGTCGGGATCACAAAACTGGCCTGTATCGCACCGGGATCTGGAAGCGTATCACCGGTAACCCGATGAGTGAACGAACCTGTCATAAACGTCGAACTCGTCAACGACATACCCAACTCCGCATCGAATACGTTGCGACCGGGCAACGTCCAGTTGTACCCGGCAAAGAGATCATACTCACTCCGATCGATATCATCGGAGTTGGTGTAGGCCGTCTGCTGTATACTACCACCTGTACGAAGGCGGAGATTGTCTGACGGTGTCAAGCCGGCCGTCACCCTGAAAGATGCGTCGTTGTTGTTGTATTCTTCGAACACGTCTTGATATCCCTGGAAATCAATATTGCCTTCCATGAAGACCGAGACGCCATCGTCTGACTGGCGCGGAATAAACGACACTGCCAGACCACCGCGGAAGTTGGACAGATCCTCAAGATCCGTGAAGTCATCGTCGAGCCCGTAGTACAATGTGTACTCACCGGTGATTGCCACCTCCATGGTCGGCACCGGATAGAACCGCAATGCTGCCCGGGGCGTTGTATACCACGCCTCAGCTTCGCCCGCGTTCTTCAGCAGATTCGAGGTGTGAGCCTGGTCGAAGCCCAATTCCACGCC
Source organism: candidate division GN15 bacterium (assembly GCA_014729205.1). Lineage (GTDB taxonomy): Bacteria > Zixibacteria > MSB-5A5 > GN15 > FEB-12 > WJKG01. The sequence goes on from WJKG01000024.1 coordinate 811, forward strand.
CACCTGGCCGTAGACAGATGATCCCAGCAGGACCGCCAGGATAACAGTTAGGGATATGTTCCTCATTTGCTGCGGCCTCAGAAACAGATACCGCCGACACACACCTTGCCCGAGGTGCCAGCGCCAATACCGTTACCGGGTCCAAAATCTTCGCCGGCATAGAATCCGCCGCGGAACGAGCATAGATCACGCACCGAGCGCTGCCGCAGCTTAAATCGCTCACGGGCTGAGAAGTTTGCCATCGGATCCGCGGTCTTGACATCAACGGCATCAAACATGCCACCCATGGCACCGCCGCTCGCGGCCAGCTCAGGACCGGACTCGACAGCATCACCCACGAACTCGTCGGGGATACCGTCATCGTTGCCATCGGTCAGGTTGTCGTTGATTCCGTCGCCGTCCAGATCGACGAAACGGCTGTCAGCGGGCCCTGTTGCCATCGTTAACATGGCGAGACAGAACACACAAAACGAGAGGGTCAAAGTCAGGGTCGAGAATCGGGTCATTATCTACTCCCAATGACTGGCGCGGCCGCGATGGGATGACTTGTCATCCTCATCGCGGTAATCAGTTCAACTACCTGGACAGGTGCGCTCCTGAAAGAAACCTGAACCGGTTAGTAACAGGACGGATTCGCACCGCCACCGAAAAGATAAGCAACCAGGGCCGTCAAGTCAGCAATATTCACAGCGGCGTCGTTGTTGACATCGCCAGACTGCAGGATGGGTGGCGCCTGGCCACCGCTGAACAAGTACGCAACCAAGAAGGTCAAGTCGGACACGTTAACACCATCGCCCTGACCGTTGGCGTCACCGCACTCATAGACAGTAGTGGTGTAGCTCTGACTCCACTCGGACATCTCCTCAAACTCGTCGCGAGCCTGCACCTTGACTTCATACTCACCTGGCGCGGGGAACTCGTAGGTGTGCTCACAAAGGGCATTGGAAGCATAGGGGCCAATCCAGCCGCTGTTTTCGCCATTGCCATAGTCGAACATGAAGTACACATCGTTGCCTTCAGGATCTTCGGCATACGTCTGGCAGGTCAGGGTCTCCCCGGCCGCCAGAGTGTCCTTGTCGAGACTGAGGGTGCCAGGTGTATCGGGGGCAGTGTTGTTGTTGTTAACAATCGTAACCGTCACCTGGATCTCATTTGTGCCCACCCAGCTTGTCTGAAGTGTCAGGTCCAGATCCGGTACGCCGGTGCGCTGCCCGGCAGCCTCGATAGCAGCTTCGTAAGTATCTGTATTGTAGTTATCGGAACCGACCTCCACGCCATGGCCACCATCAAAGTAGACCGTGGGAAAACCGTAGAGATTGAATTCGTTAATGCGAGCCGCGGCCAGCGGGTTCTTGTCGTCGACCAGTGCGACGTAGTACATCGGATACTGACCGGACTCCTTGATAATGCGCAGGCGGCCACCAGCATACGGGCAGAAACCGCACCAGGTCGCGGTGGCCTGCTCGACAAAGACTGCGTGGTTCAAACCACCGAATGCCGTATCACGACCGATCTGTCCGGGAGCTGCTTCAGCGGCCGCGTCCACCCAGTAGGACGTGAACGGGTAACCCGCAGGTGGGTAGGAGTACCCGGTGTGGGCATCGGCGTTGAACACAGCAGCAGTAGCCACGATATTATCCTGCTGAATGCTGCCCCAGCCGGCGGTGTCAGAATTCCAGTTGACCGTGAACGTCACAGTGTCAAACTGCGGGATGGTCAGAGCTTCTTCGAGAGCATAGTCCAGGAACGCCATTTCATAGCGCTGCCCGAATGCATCCCACCAGCCCTTGGTGGACTGATACTCCGAGACATAGACCTTTACAGTCCCCTGATAATCACCGGACTTCGCATCGTCACTGCTTTCCACCGGGGGATTGTAGACATCTTCAGGGTTGCTGTTAGGACGTACTTCAAAAGTCTGAGCTGCGAACGCTGTCGCTACCAGCAAAACGACAACACTCAACACTACCAGAATCGGGGTCTTAACGGTGTGCATCATGGGCGGGATCTCCCTTGCTTGTATTGGCATGTAGACGTATACGAGTACTTCTCAAATATACCTTCGGGCTGCTGTATGTCAACTACTTTTATCCATGTTATAAAGGTTACCCTAACAACTATCTCGTTGTATCATAACACCTTACGGGCCGTAAATCCTTACTCAAAAGTACGGAATTCGCCATTTGCGGTCTTTGAGCTGCGGTCAGTTGTCAGTCACTGGTCGTCATTCTCCACACTCTGGAGCCGGTCCATCGGCAAATAGGTAGTTGGTCAGGTAGGTAACATCATTGATATTCACGGACCCAATTCCGTCGACATTCGCGGATCCGGGTATTCGCGGGGCTGGTCCATAGTCAAACAAGTAGTTCAGCATATAGGTCAGGTCGGCGACGTTGACCAGCAGATCACCATTCAGGTCACCGGAGAGATGGCCAGCCATGACCAGTTCTCCGAGGATGTCCAGTGTATCGCCATTGATGAATGATCCCACCACAGCTACGTCCTGAAA
>WJKG01000242.1 GCA_014729205.1 candidate division GN15 bacterium
CTTGTGAACCGAGTGAAGAAGACAACGGCGATCATAATCCCGGTGTTTGTGTCGGCAGTCCAGCGGGCGGACGACCTGGCTCTGGCCCTGACGGCACGAGGGTACAGAAGTGATGTCCGTCGGACCGTGTACGCCACCAGCCGTTTTGGCGGGCGTGAAGTGGGGTTCTGTATCATGAGTGGTCTGGCACTGGTGGCGTTGTTTCTTGTTACCGGATAGGAGAGAATGTTGCCTCAGCGAAATATCAGACTGACTGTCAGCTACAGAGGAACGGCGTATTCGGGGTGGCAGTGGCAGAGTAATCAGCGGACGGTACAGGGAGAGCTAAACGAGGCTGTGTTCCGCGTCTCCGGTGAGCGAGTGAGTTTGCTGGGGGCCGGGCGAACCGATGCCGGAGTGCATGCGCTGGGCCAGGTGGCAAACTTCCGCGTGGATCATAGACTGGAAGGGGAACGCTGGGCGGCGGCATTGAATTACTACCTGCCCGATGACATCCGCGTGCTGGACTCGCAGGAGGTCGACTGGGAGTTCCATGCGATTCGCGACGCGCGGTTTCGCCGCTATCGCTACCTGGCGGCGCGGGAGCGCTCGGCGCTGTATTCGGGTTTTCGCTGGGAACATGGACGCGATGTGTCGTTCGCGAAGCTGCAGGAGGCGGCCGGACTGATTGTCGGCGAGCACGACTTCAGCGCGTTTTGTGTGGTTGGGTCACGGAAGGAGGACAATACGTGCCGGATTGAGCGTTCGCGGTGGTACCAGATCGGGCCTTTGCTGGTCTATGAGATATGTGGTAACCGATTCCTGCACACGATGGTGCGCTCGCTGGTGGGGGGGATGATGAACCTGGCCGACCTGCGACAGGACTACAACACCCAGAACTTGACACTGGGTAGCTTTGCGGATATGTTACATTTTCCTGATTCGGAACGTTGCCATTTCACGGCCCCGCCCCAGGGACTGTATATGATTCGGGTGGGGTATCATCATAAGGAATCCGACCATGAAGTTTTTCATCGACACCGCTAACCTGAAAGAGATCAACTCCGCTGTCGAGATGGGTGTGCTGGACGGCGTGACGACCAATCCCTCGCTGGCTGCCAAGGAAACAGCAAGTTACAACGAATTGCTGCAGGATATCTGCAAGGTAGTGCCGGGTCCGGTCTCGGCCGAGGTACTGGCTACCGATACCGAGGGTATGCTTTCCGAGGCCCGCGAACTGGTAAAGATCGCCGACAATATCGTCGTGAAGATCCCGACCACCCTGGAGGGATTGCGGGCGGTAAAGGCACTGACCTCTGAGGGGATTTCAGTTAACTCGACCCTGGTGTTTTCGGCTTCGCAGGCGCTGCTGGTGGCCAAGGCGGGAGCCAGTTTCGTTTCGCCGTTCGTGGGGCGACTTGACGATATCTCAACCGAGGGGATGCAGTTGATCGGCGACATCGTGACGATCTACAACAACTACGGGTACCGTACGGAAGTGCTGGCGGCTTCGCTTCGCCACCCAATGCACGTGGTGCAGTCGGCGCTGTTGGGAGCGGACGTGGCCACCATGCCCTACAAGGTGATTGCCCAGTTAATCAAGCACCCCCTGACCGATATCGGTCTGGAGAAGTTCCTGGAAGATTACAAGAAGAAGATGCAGTAATGATTGAGCGCTATACTCCGCCGGAGATGGCCGAGCTGTGGTCCGATGAGAACAAGTTTCGGACATGGCTGAAGGTTGAGTTGGAGGCGGCCAGGGCGATGGCCCGGCTGAAGATCATCCCGAAGAAGGCCAACGACGTTCTCCAGAAGAAGGCGGATTTCAAACTCGAGCGAATCAACGAGATCGAGGCCGAAGTCAATCACGACGTGATTGCATTTTTGACATCGGTCGAAGAAATAGTCGGTGATGAGGCCAAGTATCTGCACTACGGGATGACGTCTTCGGATGTACTGGATACCTCGTGGTCGGTGCTGATGCAACAGGCTGCTAAGCTGATCGACAAGAAGTTGCAGCAATCGTTGAGCGAGATTCGTAAGCTGGCGAAGAAGTACAAGGATACGCCGTGTATCGGTCGTACCCATGGGGTTCTGGCGGAACCGATGACGGTTGGTCTGAAGTTCGCCATGTGGTACACGGAGCTTTCGCGCGGGCGCGAGCGGTTCAAGGCCGCGGCTGAGATGGCGGCAGTTGGCAAGGTGTCCGGGGCGGTGGGGAATTTCGCCAACCTGGATCCGCAGGTGGAGCAGGCAGTGTGTAAGGCGCTCAAGCTGAAGCCGGCGGAAGTGTCTACACAGGTGGTGCAGCGGGATCGCCACGCCAACTATGTGACCTCGCTGGCGCTGTTGGCGAGTTCACTGGAGAAGTTCGGGACCGAGATACGGAATCTTCAGCGCACGGAAATCGGCGAAATGGCCGAGGGCTTCACCAAGAAGCAGAAGGGCAGTTCAGCCATGCCGCACAAGAAGAACCCTATCACGGCCGAGCGTCTGGCCGGTATTGCGCGTTTGGCACGCGGATATGCAGTGACTGCGATGGAGAACATCACCTTGTGGCACGAGCGGGATATCGCCCATAGCTCGGCCGAGCGGGTGATCATCCCCGATGTGACCACGATTGTTTACTATGGTCTGGAGAAGTTCGTGGGTATCCTCAAGGGACTTGTGGTCAACGAGAAGCGGATGCTTCAGAACATCTACTACGGCGGTGGATTAGTCTTCTCCCAGCGGTTGTTGCTGGCACTGGCCCCCAAGGTGGGTTCGCGCGATAAGGCGTATCGTCTGGTTCAGCGCAATGCGATGAAGGCGGCGTCTGGTGAGGGGCGGTTCCTTGACCTGGTGAAGCAGGATCGGGAGATTCTCGAGCATATGAGTGAGAGCGAAATAGAGCAGAGCTTTGAACTGGATTACTACACCAAGCACGTGGACACCATTTTTAAGCGGGTGTTTGGCAAGTGATAGCGCGTGAGGCCATACCGTTTACGCTGATCGGGTTTGTCCTGACAGTGGTGGTGTTCCTGCTGGCGGCTCGCTGGAGCAACTGGTGGTTGTTTGCGCTGTGCACGCTGTTGGCGTTGCTGACGCTGTTTGCCACGTACTTCTTTCGCGATCCGAAGCGTCTGGTTCCTCCCGGCAATGACAGCCTCGTGGTGGCGCCGGCTGACGGGAAGGTGATCGGGATCGACACCGTAGGCGACGTGCCATATGTCGGGAAGCGGGCGATTAAAATCTCGATTTTCCTGTCGGTGCTGGATGTCCATATCAATCGCGTGCCGATCAGCGGTCGGGTCGAGGGGGTGGACTACAAGGAGGGGGAATTCCACGCCGCATTCATGGATAAAGCGTCGGGGCTGAATGAGCAGACGGTTATCAGGATCAAGTCGCCGCTGGGCGCCGGCGTTGTGGTTAAGCAGATTGCCGGAGTGTTGGCTCGTAGGATTGTCTGCCGGCTCGAGGAGGGGCAGCAGGTTACGGTGGGTGAACGCTTTGGTCTGATTCGGTTCGGTTCGCGCACGGAGTTGTTCCTTCCGGTCGATACGCGGCTGGCGGTGGCTGTGGGGGATCATGTAGCCGGGGCGAGTAGTTTGATCGGCCATCTGCCGGAGAGTGCTGAGGCGTCAGGCGAGCAATCGGAGCAAGCCTCGGTCTCGAAAGGAGACGATGTCAAACTATAAGGGATTGCTTCCGGGGACATTTACGATGGGCAATGTGGTCTGCGGTTTTGTGGCCATATTGCAGGCACTCGAGGGGAAGCCGGTGATGGCGGCCTGGTTCGTCATGCTGGCTGCGTTCTTCGATGTACTTGACGGCAAAGTAGCGCGGATGAGCGGGGCAACATCGCAATTCGGAATCGAGCTGGATTCGCTGGCGGATGTGATATCGTTCGCGGTGGCGCCGGTGGTGATAATCATTTCTTTGAAGCTACCGTTCGTCAGCAATATCGCCTGGATGGTGGTGAGCATTCTGTATCTGATGTCCGCCTGCTATCGCCTGGCGCGCTTCAACCTGTTTGCGACCAGCGAGGAGAAGGTGGACTTCAAGGGTCTGCCAGTGCCGGCGGCAGCGCTGCTTTTGGTATCCTACGTGATCTTCGCGTTTGAGGTCTGGGGGCAGGTAGAGTACGCCCAGGGCGTAGTGATGATGATCGTGGGGACGGCGTTTTTGATGGCGACACAGGTCCGGTTTGATGCGGTACCGGACCGGTTTCATACCATGCAGAACCGGATCAAGCTGCTGGTGCTGCTTGCTTCGGGCGTGCTGGTGCTGATCGAACCAAGACTGTTGTTGTTTCCGATTTTCGGTTTGTATATATTGATCGGTGTCGCTCGAGAGCTGTATCGTCAGTTCTCGCGAGGCGTGAACAAGGTAGCCGGACGGTCTGATGAGGCCGCCGATAGCGAGGAACGCAACCAATGAGCAAGAAAGCTACCGTATTCGTGCGGCTGAAGGACGGAGTACTGGATCCCCAGGGGGTGACGATCGCCAAGGCCCTCAACCAGATGGGTTACGACGAGTTTACCTCGGTGCGGTCCGGACGGTTTTTCGAACTGGAGATCGAGGACAACGAGGCCAACCTGGACCAGCGACTGGAGGAAGTGTGTTCCAAGCTGCTGTCCAATCCGGTGATCGAGAACTACCGGATCGAGAAGGGATGAAACGATGAAGGTCGGTGTAGTTACCTTCCCGGGGTCGAACTGCGACTACGATGCCTATTCGGCGATCAAGCACATTATGGGCGAGGATGCGACCTTTCTGTGGCACCAGTCGACCGACCTGGAAGGCAGCGACCTGATCATGTTGCCCGGTGGCTTCTCCTACGGTGATTACCTCCGCGCGGGGGCGATTGCGCGCTTCTCACCCATTATGGAGAAGGTGATTGCATTCGCCAGGTCCGGGGGGCTGGTGGTTGGCATATGTAACGGATTCCAGGTTCTCACCGAGTGTGGACTGCTTCCGGGTGCGCTGATGCGCAACCGGCACCTTCGATTCAGTTGTAAGTACGTGCATCTCCGAGTGGAGCGCACCGATACGGCCTTCACCGGTCGATGCGAAGACGGCGAGGTGCTTCGGATACCGATAGCCCATGGAGAGGGCAACTATTTCTACCACGACGATGAGGTACAGCAACTGGAGGACAACGGCCAGGTGCTGTTCCGATACTGTGACGCGTCTGGACGGGTGACGCCGGAGGCGAACCCGAACGGGTCTGTCAACAATATCGCCGGTATCATGAATGCCGGGGGTAACGTATTAGGGATGATGCCGCATCCGGAGCGAGCGGTGGAGCTGATATTGGGGTCGACTGATGGACTGAAGATTCTTGAATCAGTTCGTCACGCCCTTTCGTATCAATCTGTGTGAGGGGAAATTGAAACGACGTGAGCTGACGTTTATAATTATTGCCCTGGTTTTGGGCGCTGTGATTGGTGGGTTACTCGGTGATTTGATTGGCACGTATTTGCCGCCGGGAGCCGCCAAGACGATGTTCACAAAATCGATTACTATCGGGATCGACACCGTAAAGGTTGACTTTTACGCGATTTCGTTCATGTTCGGGTTGACGTTGCAGATCAACTTCATGTCGGTGTTGATGATTCTGCTGGTGATCGTCTATTTCCGCTGGTGGTACCTATAGCCACCGGATGAGACTGGAGGTAGTTTATGGGTTTGGGTTGGCAGGAACTGGTACTGATTTTTGTGGCCGTCCTGCTCTTGTTTGGCGCCAAACGGTTGCCCGAGATAGCTCAGGGCCTCGGTAAGGGCATTCGCGAGTTCAAGAAGGCGATGCACGATACCACCGATGAGTTGAAGGGTTCGGTAAATGACAAGCCGCCAGAGGTAACCTCGGACAAAGGCAACGGCGAAAAGAAGCAGAATAACGGCTGAACGGAAACGACCGGAGAGTACGGGTAAGATGGCTGTCACATTTGGTAAAGGCGATGCAACCAAAGTTGCCAAGGTACTGGGAGCGCCCAAGATCACCAAGCTGGAGGACCATTTCCGGCTGAAAGTGGTCAACGAGGAAGAAAATCGATCACTGGTGCTGGAGATCTACCCTGAGGAAATGCTGGGCAAAGAGCAGGGGATGCTGGTGGTTGTCTATACC
>WJKG01000243.1 GCA_014729205.1 candidate division GN15 bacterium
CCGCGCCTGTCGCGCCCTGAAACCGGGCGGGCAGATGCTGATCGAAGGTATGGAAAGTGAGTTCGTTGGTGTACATGGTTGGGTGGTACGGAGGAAATGGAGTAATGGCAACGGAAAAGTGAGCGGCTTATTGCCATGACTGTGACCATTAGCTATCCTGTCCTCAAGCAAACGATTCAGTCAAGGACCCCCATGACCCTGCTTGACCTCGTCAAAGCCAACACGCCCAGGACCAAACTCTGGGACGGCGCCTACAAGATCCCCTGGGATGAGCCCGGGTTCAGCCGCCGTATGCTTGAGATGCACTTGGCGCAGGATCATGATTGGGCCAGCCGACCGTTTGCCACAATCGACGAGCACGTGCGTTATATCCACGAGACCCTGGCCGAACGCAAGCCGGGCCGGGTTCTTGACCTGGGCTGCGGGCCGGGGCTGTACTCGTTCCGCCTGGCAACGCTCGGCCATGAGTGCTATGGGATCGACTTCTCCCCCGCCTCCATTGACTATGCCAACAAGCACAATCCGCTGCCGCAAAAGTGCCGTTTCGAGCTGGGGGACCTGCGAAAGGTCGATCTTGGCGACGGTTTCGATATCGCCCTGATGATCTACGGTGAGTTCAACGCCTTCTCCGAGGCTGAGATTACCGCCATACTCAGCCGCGCCTGTCGCGCCCTGAAACCGGGCGGGCAGATGCTGATCGAAGCGCACACGCCCGAAGAGATCGAGCGGATTGGACGCACGGGCAACAACTGGTATTTAGCAGAGGCGGGCCTGTTTTCCGAGCAGCCGCACCTGTGCCTGATCGAGAATGCCTGGCACGAATCCGAAAAGACGGCGGAGAGTGTCTTCTATGTTGTCGATGCTGCATCCGCCGAAGTGACCATGTACCGCAATACGCTCCTAAAGCACACGATTGAGGATTACCGCAAGTTACTCAGCGAGGCAGGCTTTGGCCAAATGGAGGTGACGGCGGCTTGGTCGGACGAATCACCCTCGACCGAGGATCAGTTGCTGCTGGTGTTGGGGCGGAAGTGAGGGGGTTACAGCAATTCTGTCAGGGCTATGTGTAGCTCCTCATCTTCCATAGACTTCAGATCCGGATGCTGCTTTATGAAATCGGAGAAGTGGTAATTCAGCCACCCCAGACTGATAGGACTAATAACGGCACAGCGATCCGGGTCGTCCTTGGGGTCATACAGTATCTGCGCGATCATGTAGTAGGGGCCTCGGTGCAGGACTCTCAGCCTCAGACAGAAGGTCTGAACACCTTGTGCATAGCGGGCGTTGTGAAACTGCAGTTCAAGTTCATTTCTTCCGGTCTTAAGGGGTTTGACCTCATACACGAGAACTGGTGAGCGATATGGCATGGCACCGTACCCCGGCCACATCTCCCAGGCGTACCAACGATCAGGGGCAAGTGTTAACAGTTCAGGTGCAGGGTTCACGAGATTACATGTCTCCCAAAAGAAAAATGCGCCATCAGGGTCTCGAACCCCGGACCCGCTGATTAAGAGTCAGCTGCTCTACCAACTGAGCTAATGGCGCATTTTGGTCGGTTGCCAGGGTCACCGGGCAACCGAAGGTAGTTATGTCTGGCCGAGGCTGCCTGCAGCCCGGCGCAATGGCCAATATATAACCCCCGGCCGAAAATGCAAGGGGCATTTCCAGGACAAAGCGTCAGCTGTGCGTAGGGCTACAGTTGACCAGGGGACAACTTAGTACGCCCCGCGATTGGGCACGATACAAATGAACTCAAATGGCTCATCGTAGGGATTCTCAAACTGGTGCTCGGTGTTCGGCGGAACGAAGGCGAAGTCCTTTTCCGAGAGGTCATGCACGGTATCGCCAATCCTGAGTTTCCCCTGCCCTTTGATCACATGGTTGATGTGCTCCCAGTCGTGCTGATGTCGAGGCGTGAAACCGCCCGGCTTCAGGCGGAAAACGCGCATAGTGTGGTTCTCCCAGCCCTGTTCGGGACCGACCACATTGGCCTTCGAGGCATCCTTGACACCGTCCATCTGGACGTCGCTGAGTTGCATCTGGGTATACTTGACGACCGGCATGAAGGCACTCCTTGCATGAAGTTGTTAGTTCAAGTCTTCGCTGCAGTATAGTAAACGCAGTACCAGGCTGCCAGTTCCGGGGCCGCGAGGTTGTAATCAGGGCACAAAAAAATGACCCGCACATCCCCAGGACACACGGGTCATATTCGTAGTTCAGGTAAACCTGAACAGGGTCGTCTAAAAACTCCCCCTCAAAGCTTCCATCGGCCTCTTAGCGACGGGTGCGACGACGCGGCATGCTGCGACGAGTCGTACGCTTCATCGAGGTGGCGCGATAGCCGCGGGAGCGGCTGCGGCTCGGACGACGGGTCTTGGTGCGACGAGTCGTGGCCTTACGAGCCATCGGACGACGGAAAGCATTGGCAGCGCCCCGGTTGTCTTTCCACACGGACGGAGCGGCCTTCTTCAGGTTCAGGTCGCTGGCTTTGTACCGCACGGAGTACACGGAACGACCGAGCTGACGGGCGATCCAGGAAGTTTCAAAGCGGCGATAGTACTTCCGCATGAACTGGATCTCTTCCTTGGTCCACGGACGAGCGTTACGACGAACCGGACGACGGGTCGGACGAGCGGCACGACGGGACGGCTTGCGGCTGCGCCGTGTGGCAGGGGTTCTACGCGTAGCCATAGGTTACTCCTTTGTTGAGTCGTTAAAGGTTGTGAATAAGACTATGGCCAAGTCAAATTCACTTTCTGAAAAAGTCTTTGAACTATTCATCGACCTTTTCCTAAAATCCTTAATCCCAACTGGTTAAGAAAATATCGAGAAGCCCGCTCTCCGTTTGAACGACCTGTCAAGCACCTTAAGATCGAGTATTGAGAACGCCCCATATCGCAGTTTATGTGAAAGAGCTCAATCTCTACCTGCGACAACGACTGCAGATTGTAGATTCGAAGATAATCTATTATTCCACAATAGTTTACAGAATCGTCACGAGTCCGGCTCAGTCGCTGAAAGAGAGTGGAGGAATCCTGTTTCAATCGTGTGCAGCGAATACGAACATATTGCTGTTGGGGTTTCGCAATAGCCACCCCATGCTGCGCTTGAAAAAAAAACTTCGAATGTGAGAGCACCTCGAGCGAATTCGCGCGAAAACGGGGACCCGGCAACGCCACGGGAGGTACGTCACCGGGTCATGAGGGGTAGTATGCAAAAGGAATGATGCGCTCCACACACAGTACGCACCGGCGAATCCGCCGTTGGCTTTAAAATGGATGAGTACTGTCGATTCTTGACACGCACCCGACGATCAGGTTCTCGCTTTTGGTGTCAGCAGAACAACCAACAGATAGACCAGGCCGGCGAGCAGGATGATCACCGCACCCGAGGGAAGATCGGGACCGTAGCTAAGGGCGAGTCCCAGAGAGGTCAGGGCGACACTGATGCCGGTCGCCCATATCATGGTGGAAACGAGTCGTTGGGTAAACCGGTTGGCAATTGCCGCCGGTATGGTCAGAAGGGCTATCACCATGACAATGCCTACCACGGTGACCAGCGTCACAACTGTGAGAGCTACCAGCGCCAGCATCAACAGGAAATACAGGCTGGTTGGCAGACCGCGAACACGTGCGAATTCTTCGTCGAAGCTCACGGCCATGAGCTGGACAAAGAAGAGCCAGGTCAGACCGACAATGACGACATCGAGGATCACGATCAACCAGAGATCTGTACCGGAGACCATGAGGATATTACCAAAAAGATAGTTCATCAAGTCGCTGCTGTAGCCGGGTGTCTGGGAGATGAACAGGATACCAACGGCCATACCTATCGCCCAGATGGCTCCAATGACAGTATCCTCGCGCTCCCTGGCATAAAGGCTCACAAGCCCTATTGTGATCGAAGCCAGCAGCGCTGCCAGGGCCGCTCCGTACAACGGCTGGGCCCACGTCCACTGATTCACCACCGACAGGTAATGGGCAACTCCCAGCCCTGCCAGCGAGGCATGAGCAATACCACCAGCCATATAGCTGATGCGTCGAATGACCACCCACGTTCCTACCACCCCGCAGGCTATCCCGGCCAGAACACCGGTCAGCAGCGCGTTCTGCAGGAAGGTGTGCTGGCTCAGGGCACGGAAGAACTCAATCATTCTCACCATCCTCGTGCACGTGACGGTCGTGCCGAACCAGACGAACTGAACGGCCATAAAAGTCCTTCAGGAAGTCGCCATCAACCTCGGCCGTGGGGTGCAATGACACACGACGATTGACGCAGACAACATGTTCCACAAACCGTGATACAAAGGCTGGTTGATGGGAAACCATGAGGATGGACAGATGCTCGCTGAGACCACGAAGCAACTCGTAAGTTTCTTCCTCTACCTTGATATCCAGATTGGCGGTGGGCTCATCCAGCACCAGCAACTTCGGCTCACTCGCCAGTGCTCGCGCTATGAACAGGCGGCGCATCTGTCCGCCCGACAGCCGTGAGAATGAACGGTCGGCCAGATCACTCAACCCCACCTGGTCAAGCGCCTTGTGAGCCCGGTCAATTGGACTACTCGAAGCCGATCGGTGCCCGGGCAGAGTGGTGACAGTGCCCATTTTGACAACATCGAGCACAGTCGCCGGGAAGGAAGAGTCATACTGCGCATACTGCGGCATGTAGCCAATCAGATGACGAGCTGCCTGGGGCGAATGACCGAGCACTTCAATGCGTCCCGTATCCGGCTCCAGCAACCCGAGAATCAGTTTCAGCAGGGTCGTCTTGCCACCGCCGTTGGGCCCGACAATCCAGATGAACTCATCGGTCGGCAGAATCAGGTTGACGTTGTCAAGGATCGGCTGGTCACCGTAGGCAAAGGACACGTCCCTGCATTCAAGCAGCTTACTATCGGTCACGAGTTGCTCCCTGTGCCATAAAACCCTGCCTTACCGCCTGCGCCATTCGAATCAAGTTTTCAGGATAGTCATCTGCCAGGGGGTCTATGGCGGTGACAGTGCCCCCGAGCTCATTCGCTATGGTCTCGGCGGACTCCATCGAAAACTGTGGTTGGACGAAGATCACCCGTACACCGTCTTCCCGGGCGGATGTTATCAGTTCGGCCACCTTCCTGGGGCCGGGCTGTTTACCACCAACCTCTATTGGTACCTGTTCCAATCCATAGGCGTCGCACCAGTAGCCGAATGCAGCATGGTAGACATAGACACGACGCCCCTTGAATTGACTTAGCATTGCCTGGACTGTGCTGTCAATAGTCGCCAGACTGTCCTTGATCTGGCCGAGACGTGCCCGGTAGCCTTCACAGCCTGTGCTATCCAGATGGCAAAGAGCCTGCGCCATGTTATCAGCCATCACAGCGGCGGCATTTGGGTCGAGCCAGAAGTGCGGATCGACACTCCCGTGAGTGTGGCCATGATCGTGGCCATGATCGTTCATTGAACGAAGCGATACACCCATGCGCGAATCTACAATCTCAAGCTCCGGATGCATATCTCGGAGCTTGCTCAGCAGCGTCTGCTCAAAAGGGACACCAACAGAAAAGAACAGATCGGCACCGGACAATAGGGCCAATCGTTTGGGCGAGGGATCATATGTGGCCGGCGATTCACCCGGCTCGAGTAACACATGGACCGCTCCGCGTCCAGCGAGCAACTGCTCGGCAAACCACTGCTGCGGTTGGATGGAAACCCAGATATTCAGCTCCGTGTTGCTCGCTGCGCTCACAAAGGGCGCTACAACGAGCCCTGTTGACAGGACCACCAGCAGCACGGCCAGGCGTAGTATCGGCCTGGAGCGACCTACTTGCGGCATACCAGGTGAGACTCCCCACAATCGGAGCAGGTTTGGATGTCGTGGTTGGCGGTGAACTCGCGCCAGTGACGTGTCTGTTGAGGCGTAAGAATTCCCGTGCCACGACACAATGGACAGGTGGACTCCAGCGCCGAAAGCACGGCATTGCGGATAAACTCGGATCGGTTGGGTATCCCGTCCATCGCCTCCAGCAGTGCGGAGTCGGCTTTGAATGTGATTATCCCGCTCTTCTGTTGTCTGGCCAAAGAAACCTCCTCTGATATGACCGCATTATTACCTCGTATTACGGTAACGTCAACAGAAAGCTGGAAGTTCTGGTCAGCAAGTGATTGGCAAGCAAAAGACCGCGCCCTTGCTATTGAGGGCGCGGTCCTGGATACATCTTGCGTTTTGGTGAACAGACTGGGGTCTCTATTCACAGGCTGGCAGCGGTTCCCCGGTGTCAAACAGATAATCTACCAAGCGGGTGATATCGCTAATATTGACACTTTGATCAGGGGCAACATCGGCTTCCTCCGGGCAATACAACGGGGGCCCGCTAAACAAGTATTCAACAAGCGTGGTCAGATCCTGGATGTTGACGGCATCGGTCTCATCATAGTCGACGTTGCCACGCATCCCCATGCAGCAACACCATACAGGATTCGGGCACTCGCAGGGTACGATTGGCAATCCGTCGCGCAAGATGATCAGATCGTCCCAGCTGATACAGCAGTCGCCGTTGACATCGGCGTTCCACGGGGCCGCCAGTGGAGGTGAACCATGGTAAATGAAGTCCTGTAGTTGCGTCAGGTCGGATATGTCATAGAGGCCGTCCCCATTAACGTCACCCGGTAGACAATCCAGCGGCTCAAGCACCTCGAACACCCCGTTGTTGATAACTACAGCATTCGTGTCCAGTACCAGCACCGTGTCAACTACTACCTCGATCGAGTCGTACGGCGGCGTTGGTACAACCGTCCACTCAAGGCACTCGTCGCCAACCCACTGCAGGCACCGGTAGAGAGTGGTATCGACGACATAGGATTCTGTCAAGCCCAGAGAGTTTCCCCGAGGGTCTGCGAATTGCACGCCCGCAGTTGTCTTAGGTATGAATACATCAACCACATGGGCATTCCACTCGACCCAATCCTTGATAACCAGGGGGATCTTGATAAGAACTCCGTCTTGTTGAGGTGCTATTCCGGGCGTGTATGGCGCGGCAGGCTGATTAGCCAGAGCCACCAGCTTGGACTCATACAGCCCGCCCCCCACGGATTCCAGCCAAACGGCTTCCCAGCCACTTAGCAAAGTCCCGGTCGTATCGAAGGTCGTGAAATCATCGAAGATCGTATCCACGTGAATGAAATCCCATTGCTCATGAGCGAAGACTTCCACCGAATCGATGCAGTCAGGCCCAGAGTACTGCAGACACTTCCAGTATGATGTGTCATAGACCTCCCCCACTACGGTCGGGAACTCGACCACCTCCGGATTGGACAGTTGAAACCACAACACAATGCCGGCGATCGTATCCTCAACATTGTTCAACCTGACGACCATCATGCCGGTGTCCTGTTCCGCGAAATACGTGGAATCCTGGATGTCGACGATGATTTCCGGCATCTGGGCTGTGGCTTGTGGCGCAGTAGAAACAGCAAGAGCGGCAATCAAGATAACGAGGACCAATTGACCGCCTTGCAATCGGTTCTTGCTCATTGACTTCCTCCTTCTTTGCAGCAAGTTAGGGTGGATAGATTAATACTGAGCAATCAGTGCATGAATGAGCACCTCACGGTTAAGTCGCAGCACAAGCTACGACCGGTTACGCAACCCGACGTACAATCACACCTGCGCGGACTTGAGTGATACAGTTTAGTTCTTATTGGTTAGCGATTAACGCGTATAAGGAAATGACCTGCCAGATAAGCGAACCCAAGGATTTCGTTACTCTTACTGTAAATATAGTGCCGCTTCACTCGGTGTCAAGTGAACATTGTATGAGGGTTCGTCTTTCAGCAAAACCGGTTCACCAGTCGTCATTAGCTTGCCAAGACTCCCCGGGCATTGTACACTTGTCAAAAGAGGCATGCTGGAAAGGACTGAACCATGAAACGACGCGACTTCTTGGGCCGCACGTCGAAGGCCGTTGCTCTGGCGGCCGTTACCGGTGGTGCCGGTCTTCTGTTTCATAATCGACCCGTCTACACTCACGCTGACATCGTTTCCAAACAGGCCGACTTTCAAATCGAGAGCACGGGAGACTGGCCCCAGGTGGTGCTGGCTAACAACGAAGATGCCGTTGCCGCTCTGCGTATGAGTCTTGATGGGATCGGAGGAATCGGACGCTTCGTCAAGAAGGGTGAACGAGTCACCATCAAGCCCAACGTAGGCTGGGATCGAACTCCCGAACAGGCCGCCAATACGAATCCGTTGCTGGTTGGGGAAATGGTAAGTCAGTGCTTCGCGGCAGGGGCGGCTCGGGTAGTCGTCACTGATGTGACGTGCAATGAAGCCCGCCGCTGTTTTGCCCGTTCGGGGATCAGGGAAGCCGCCGAGGCTGCCGGCGGCGAAGTCGTCTTGCCAACCGAAGATGACTTCGTCAACGCCGACCTGGGTGGCGAACTGCTGACCGAATGGCCGACGCTTCGCCCCATCATCGAATGCGACCGCCTTATCAACATGCCCATCGTCAAACAGCACTCGCTTTCCGGATGCACCATCGGCATGAAGAACTTCTATGGTATTATTGGTGGACGCCGCCACCGACTGCATCAGCAAATCGATCAATCCATTGTAGATCTGGCTCGCTTCTGTAAGCCGACGCTGGTAGTTATCGATGCCTCCCGGGTGCTGCTCCGCAATGGCCCGCAGGGTGGATCGTTATCTGACGTGGCCACGCCGAACGCCGTGATCTGCGCTACCGATCAGGTGGCCGCCGATACGCGTGCGGTGGAGTTCCTTAACATGCCGGCGGGGCGGATTGGACACTTCAAGCTCGCGGAGAAGAGCGGACTGGGAACCATGGACTACCGCGCGGCCGGATACAAAGAGCTGGTCTAATGACCATACGGACGGTACGCAACATCAGAAGGGCAACACAGGTTGTCTTCTTCCTGCTGTTCTTCTGGCTGATTCTCAAGACCAATTTCGAGGTAAACCTCACACCTGATGAGTCCGGGCACATCGCTCTGCCCTACCCCGTGTCGATTGCCCTTGAGTTTGATCCCCTGGCAGCGATCGGCACCCTGCTGGCCACCGGGACGTTGTATGCCGGCCTGCTCTGGTCCTTTGTGATACTGATACCGACGATCTTCTTCGGGCGCTTCTTCTGTGGCTGGATCTGTCCTATGGGGACACTGAACCACTGGATCTCCGAGATACCCTCAGAGCGACGATCACATCGAGGAAAGAACAAGATCCAATCCAACCGCTACAAGCCGTACCAGCGGATCAAGTATTATCTTCTGGTGGTATTGCTTGCTGGGGCGCTCGTCGGGACGTTACAGACCGGCCTGCTCGATCCTTTGTCGCTGCTTGCGCGATCGATCGGGACCGTCGTATTGCCGACTGCTGATATGGCAGCACGAGGAGCGACCGAATGGGTCAAGTCTCTGGGCATAGGACCGCTGAGTTCGTTGGCCGATACGATGCACAGTATTGTTGCATCGGTGTTCTTACCGTTTCGCCCAATGTACTTCAATACGATTGTCTCCCTCGGTCTCTTTTTCTTGCTGGTATTGGTGCTCAACCGTCTGTTTACGCGGTTCTGGTGTCGTGGAATCTGCCCTCTCGGTGCGCTGCTGGGGTTGTTCTCGCGCTGGACGATTTTCGGCCTTGAGAAGAAAGAAGCAGAATGCGACAACTGCGGTCTTTGTGCCCTTCACTGCCAGGGGGGCGACAATCCCGAATTGGGCCTGAAATGGCACCAGGCGGAATGTCACGTGTGCCTCAACTGCCAGGCGTCTTGTCCCCACGGATCGTTGAAGTTCACATTCTTCCCCCAATCCGATCCGAAGAGTCTCACGAACCCGCCACCGGTGGAAACGGTGGACATCTCACGACGCAAGACGGTCGCAGCGGCTGCCGGCGGGCTACTCATGCTGCCGCTCCTGCGCTCCGGCGTTTCATTCGCCGCGAATCCAGACGAGAACGCGGTACGACCGCCCGGATCGGCACCCGAGGACGACTTCCTGGCCCGGTGCATTCGCTGCGGTCAGTGCATGCGAGTTTGTCCCAACAATGCTCTGCATCCAACCCTGCTGGAAACTGGCATTGAAGGAGTCTGGACCCCGATCCTGGTAGCACGAATTGGTTACTGCGAACCTACCTGCACACTGTGCACCCAGGTATGCCCGACCGGCGCTATAGAGGAACTGACGGTGGGCGAAAAGGTGGGGGACGAGGACCATCCGCCAATGCGTATTGGTACCGCGTTTGTCGATCGCGGCCGGTGTTTGCCCTGGGCTATGGCGACACCGTGCATAGTATGCGAAGAATGGTGTCCCACATCGCCGAAGTCGATCTACTTGAAAGAGGAGGTGGTCACGAATTCTCGCGGCGAGCGTGTCAGGGTGAAGCGGCCGTACGTCGACCCCAATCTCTGCACCGGTTGCGGAGCCTGTGAGTTCGCCTGCCCGGTTGCGGACAGAGCGGCCATCCGGATTACATCGGTAGGCGAGTCACGATCTCGCGAAAACCAGATCCTGCTTGAGCGCTCAGAGCGCAGGAAGCGGTCTTCGACATAGCGCTCGAGCCTCAGTGCCTGGTTGCATGGTCAGCAGCGAAGGTATATAATGGTGTAGATAATCTACAACATGCCGCTACCCAACGCAGTGGCCGGCGGCGGCAGAAGGAGACATAGGCATGGCAAGAGTGGCAATTGTGGGATGCAAGCGTATTCAGGATCAGCTGTGTATCGCCTGTGAGAAGTGCCTCAAGGCGATTCGCAAGCGTGAAGGTGAATTCGCGCGCTACAAAGACGACGACGAACTAGAGTTGGTGGCCCTGGGGAACTGTGGCGATTGTCCCGGGCTGATCATGCCCAAAGTAGTCTTGATGAAGGAAATCGCGGGTACGCTGGATGAGGATTTCGATATCATTCACCTGGGCACCTGTGTTGTCAAGGCGAAGAAGACCGGTAAGTGCCCGCTCGATTTTGAGCAGATTGCGGGATTGATCAAGGAGAACCTCGGCAAAGAGGTGGTGGTCGGTACACACAATTACTAGTCAACCACGAGCGACACACCAAACCGCGTACAAGGCAGTAGTAAAGCACCCGCTCCGCAATTGGAGCGGGTGCTTTCGGCTTAACTCCCCGGAAAAGGAATCAAGAACAGATAGATGCCGGTAAGGTGCTACTTGAGCAGCATCATCTTCCTGGTGTCGGCATACGAACCTGTCTCCAGGCGATAGAAGTACACACCGCTGGAGGCCAGTTCGCCCGATGTCGTGTGACCGTTCCACGTCGCACTATGCGGGCCGCTGGTTCGATAGCCGTCAACCAGGGTAGCTATCTTCTGACCCATTACATTGAACACCTCCAGACGGACATGTCCAGCCTCGGCCAGTGTGAAACTGATTTCGGTCGAGGGGTTGAACGGGTTCGGATAGTTCTGGTGCAGGCCGTACTCGTATGGCATAGTGGCAGGTTCTCCGACCGTGAGCACGATGTCCTCATGCTTACCGTTGGAGGCAATAGCGCTAATGATCTCGCAGTCACCCTCCACGCGGATGAGCTTCCGCTCACCGGCGGCAATCATGTGCTCGCCCTCCAGATCCAGAAGACCTATGAGCAGGCTACCGTCGTCATTGTGCTGCAGTAACTCGAACTGCTGACCCAGCAGATTCTGGGCTCGCGCCGAGACGCCGGTGAGTTCGAGCTGCACACCATGCAGATCGATATCGCTGGTCAACGTGATGACCGAGCTGGCATCTTCACGAAGCACCGCTACAGAAGCACCGGGCCAGAGCTTCGGCGTTGCCATCTTGTTAAGACAACCACAAACCGGAGCATCACCGGACTGGAACAGGTAATCAACCAGGTACGTCATGTCGGCGATATTGGGGCCCGTACAGGTACCGTTGCAATCGAGCGCGTTAAGGACGCACGGCGGAGGACCAGACTCGAACATGTAGCTGACCATTCCGGTCAGGTCATTGATATTGACTGCATCATTGCCGTCAAAATCACCCGGTAGATAGCCAGGCAAGACGACAGAGTCCCGGAACTTGTCGAATCCAGGCTGCACGTCGAGATTGTCAGCATCGGAGAACAGCAGGGCTCGCGACGGATCATCGGAGAGAGTCGTATCCCACCGCAGCACGCCCGGCGTCATGCATTCAGCAG
>WJKG01000244.1 GCA_014729205.1 candidate division GN15 bacterium
CATCGAAGCCAAACGGCTGATTTTCGGGCACCCGCTCGAGAACCGGGCGACTGAACACATACACTCCCATACTGACCGTGAAATTCAAGCTCGGCTTTTCCCGGAAACTGATCACCTGCTGCTCGTCGTCGACGACCAGCACCCCATACTCCACCGGGTGCGACCGATGTTTGACAGCCACCGTTACCTCCGCCGGATGTTGTATGTGGTAGTCGTACAGTTGCTTGAGATCCATGTCAGTGAGAATATCGCCATTGGCTACCAGGAACTGCTCGGGCAGTCCCTCCATTCGTGCAATCGGCGCTACTGTCGACAGTGGCTCATCCTCGTGCCAGTAAACCAGTTCCATACCGAACCGGTTGCCGTCGCCAAGAGCCTTCTCTATGGCCGGAGCCATATGACTCACCGCCAGATGAACCCGCTTTGCTCCCGCCTTCTTCAGGCGATGCAGCAGTATCTCTACAACCGGCCGTTCACCGATCTTCACCAGCGGCTTCGGCGTGTCCGCCGTATACGGCTGCAATCGGCTGCCTTTTCCCCCGGCCAGGATGACCGCTTCCATCTCAACTTACCTGCTATGAGTTCGAATAGCGGTGGTCGTATGGATCCTTGATCACACCTGATCGGACCGCACTGATGATCTCCCGAAGGCCGGCTTCGACCGTCACCCGTGACTGGAACCCCACCGCAGCTTCGAACCGATCAAACCGCACCCGGTAATCACGCGGATCCTCATTCTTCTGAACGTACGAAATCAAGGATTCACTCTCCGGCAACAGATTGATCAGCTTCTCCACCAGATCTTGCTTGCGGTAGTTCTCATCATTGGAGCCAACGTTGAAGGCTTTGTGCCCCACACTTTCCACCGGAGCCTCGAGAGTCAACTCGATAGCGCGCGCAATGTCAATCGTATGGCAATATGGGCGCCAGAACTGCTTGCCATAGATCTCCAGGGAGTTTCCCAGCGCCAGGTCGCGCGCGAACTGGTTCACGGTCAGGTCAAACCGCGGTCGTGGTGACAGCCCAAAGGCGGTGGCAAAACGAAGGCAGGTTGGTTGCATCACCTCCGAGTCTAATCGCAGCAGATAGGTCTCCAGCTCCACTTTAAGCTTCGCATAGTGCGATACCGGATTCAGGGATGACTCCTCGTCTACCCAGCCATCGCTGTTTTCCATTCGTCCGTAATTACTGCACGTAGAAGCGAAGACAAACCTTTCAACTCCGGCATCGACAGCGTGTGCACATACTCTATATGCTCCATCACGATTGACTTTGGTCGCCAGTTGTGGATCGCTGGCGCAGGCCGGATCACCAACTATCGCTGCCAAGTGTACCACGGACGATACCCCCTCGACCGCGCGGGAAACATCTCTGTCATGCCGGATGTCGCCCACCATTACCTCGAGCGACGGGTGGTGCCAGGCCCCGAGCAGCGACTGACCGCCGTACAGCATATTGTCGAGCACTCGCACCCGACGACTGCGTGCCAGTAAACGGTGAGTGAGCACAGACCCCAGGTATCCTGCGCCACCAACGATAAGGATGATCTTGTCCCGCGTTCCGGCCATGTATGGCCTCCCCGTTATTGGCTCAGATTTTGGTCAGGAGTTGTCTGGCCTCCTCGAGCCGTTCACCGTAGAGCCCCAGCTCAATCGATTTGTTCAGGTTCTCGGATACGTCATCGCGATGCAGCTTGGCACCGGCCTTACCCGCCCAGAAATACGGGAGGAAGTGGTTGCGATACTGGCTGATCGCCTTGCGTGCCTCGCCGATACAAAGGTCGAACCGCCCGGTCATATAGTAGATGCGACAAAGGTGCATGCGAGAGCGGAAGTCCGACTCATAGCCGAACATCGCCCGACGCGCCATATCTGCAGCCAAACTTGGATTCTGGCCGGTGCGAGCCAGCAACAGCGAGTAGTAGGTCATCACGAACGGATTGTCGCGGTATTCCGAGCGAAGTTGCTCGAACTCGGTAAGAGCCTGCTCGGTATCGCCTTCAAGGTACAACGCATATGCCAGCATTGCCTTCGGTTCAGGATCATTGGGGCCAATACCGGCAGCATGAGTCGCCAGTTCTTTTACCCGTCCTGCATCTTCATTGCGCGCCATGATCTCGGCGGCAAACATCAATGCCTCCACATTGTCCGCATTCAGTTCGGCGGCCATCTCGGCGAGCCTTGGCCAACGCATCTCATACCCATATTGCTGCATGACGAACTGCATCTCCCGCCAACGGGTCATGTCTTCCCTGAGATGTGGTATGTGGTCGGAGAACATTCGCATCGCCCGGTCAAATTGGCGATCTTCGGTCAACACGAAAGACTGCGTGATGGCACACGCGGGATAATGCTGGACAAAGTGCGCATACTCATCGAAAAGACTCAACGCTTTGTCGAATTCCCGTTCCTGCCGGTAGAGGTCCACGAAACCTTCGAACGCCGGGCGATACCATTCGTCAAGAGCCAGCGCCTCCCGGTAGTACTCGATAGCGCGGTCTGTACCCACCGTGTCGCGTCGCTTGCCAATCTCTGCCATACCGGTCAGCCAGACCGGCTCTCTCTGGTGAAACCGGTGGAGCGTCGCCAATTGCTTGAACCCTTCCTCGAACTGACCGGTCTTGAACAGCAGTTCGGTGTGGGTCAGCCGTACCTCCGGCATATTGGCCCGCTGTCCGCGAACGAGCTGTATGTAGTCGAGACCGTCAACCTGCTCGCCGTAACGTGCCGTGGGAAGGGCAATCTGCCAGGCCATGATCTGTTTGAATTCATCAGAGTAATCGAATTGCGACATATGCCGCAATATACCTGCTGCACTCTCCTGGATGGTGAGCAGATTACCAGAGATGACATCGGTGAGCAACTCGTACACCAGACGCGTCAGGTTCAGCGAGACCTGCGTCGACAGCTTCGCGATGGCAGCTTCTGCCTCCGCGTCCTCGTCCGCCGCAATCTGTAACTGGATCTGCAGCACCGAGATAAGCGTCGGTGGCCGATTGGCAGCCGCCAGCGAATCTATGAGCTGCTCTGCATCCCAGAAGTAATTGACTCTGAGCAATCGCTGGAAATGGTCATTGAGGAAGACATCCTGGGGATCATCCTCGGCAAGACTGCGCTGGCTCAAAACAACAGCTGAGTCGACCAACCCCACCGACTCTACATAGTCGGCCGCCTGGCGATAAAACCAGGGAGAATTGTCACCGGAGGCAATCGCTCGGTCTGCGATCTGCCTCGCGGAATCGAACTTGTGATCGCGCGCCAGCGCCTCGGCTCGTACCAGATCAGCAACGACCTCAAGCAATCCTAAAGTCTGAGCAGTATCGATAATAGCTCGAGCCCGGCCTGAGTGGTCAAGGTCCAGGTGTAGCCGCGCGACCAGCAGGCGTGCCCAGGGATCCTCATTGAGAAGATCAGCCAAGAAATGAGCCCGGTCCAATGCCTCCATGTCATCACCGATGCGATTCAGTATACGTGCCGCCGACTCAAAAGCCGGCGAAAACAACGGATCCTTGGTGTTGATATGAATATACTGGTGCAGGGCATCGTAAATCAGCCCCTGCTTCTCAATACTCCGAGCAAGCTGGTAGCGGATTTCGCTTGATTCCGGGTCCTTCTCCAGCTCCTTTTCCAGTTCTTTCTGCGCCAGCACCACGCGATGCTGGTCGATTTCGTTCTGGGCTTTCTTGACCGGCGATTCAGGGCTGTCCGATGAGGAACAGGCCACAACAAACACCAGTAGCAGTACCGATGCAGCCAGGTGAAGTCGTTTCATGGGCTCTTACCTATCTGTGTTAACCGTAAACGCGGCAATTCGTTATTGGACCCTGCCG
This sequence comes from candidate division GN15 bacterium, assembly GCA_014729205.1. Taxonomy (GTDB): domain Bacteria; phylum Zixibacteria; class MSB-5A5; order GN15; family FEB-12; genus WJKG01. Next base: position 3,830 of record WJKG01000244.1, read on the forward strand.
ACGCAATGTTGACAAAGAAATACGATGATAGACATTTTACAAGTAACATCGGCCAGATTTCCGAAATACCACCGGTAAGCAAATTTCGTGCTGTGTTGGCAAAAACTTGTTGAAACTCCGATGCGGTAGGACTATATTGGTGGTGTATGGAGCAACTGGTAAGCAAGGAACTGCGGAAATTCTACCGTCGACGGGCCGTCGTCGATGGCGTTACAATCTCTGTAAATCCCGGGGAAGTCGTTGGCTTGCTTGGGCCTAATGGCGCCGGCAAGACCACCACGTTTTACATGATTATCGGCTTCGTGCGGCCCGATAGCGGCAAAGTATTCCTCGGGGAACGCAACATCGGCCGCCTGCCCATGTACCGGCGAGCATCGATGGGAATCGGCTATCTGGCCCAGGAAGCCTCAGTCTTCCGCAAGATGACAGTGGAAGATAACATTATGTCCATCTTGCAGTTCCGGCGGATGAAGCGCTCCGAAAGAAAAGAACGCCTGGAGCACTTGCTCAAGGAACTGGACATCATCCACCTCCGAAAGAACAAAGCCTATACGCTTTCCGGAGGTGAACGCCGACGGGTCGAGATTACCCGCGCTCTGGTCAATGAGCCGAAGTTCATTCTGCTCGATGAGCCCTTCGCCGGGATCGACCCGATCGCGGTTGAGGACATCCAGAAGATCATTGCGCGACTGACAGAGCAGGGTCTTGGCGTCTTGATAACTGACCACAATGTACGCGAAACACTGTCAATCTGCGACCGGGCCTATATTATGTGCGATGGGCGGATTCTCAAGTCCGGTAACGCTGAGTTCTTGGCCAACGATCCGGAGGCGAGGAAAATATACCTGGGTGAGAAATTCCGGTTGAACTGAGTTCATACAAATCCCGCCCCGGTTTGTGTAAGTATTGAACGAAGTAAATGCGATCTGTGAACGGGCGACAGAAGATCTCCGATAACTGGAGAAAACAGGCGGTGTCACAGTACAGACGGCCGCCACTGGAACGAACCGTGACCGACAACAGGACTCATATATGAAGCTAGGGCTAAATCAGGGACTTAAGATATCGCAGCAGTTGAAGCTGGCTCCACAGCTCATCCAGTCGCTGAACCTGCTCCAAATGCCCGCTCTGAAGCTGGAACAGAAGATCCGCGAGGAGCTCACCATGAATCCCATGCTCGAGGAAGTCGATGGTGCCGAGCAGGATCAGAATGAGGAGCAGGAACTGGATCTGGTCAAGGAAGAGTCCAAGGAAAAAGAAGAGGTAGACTGGGACGAGTACCTTTACGACGACGATGAGGGCTACAAAGTCCGCGAGCCCCGCGAATCCAACGAGGATCGTCTCGAAGGTACCGCCACCCGCGCGGAGACCCTCTATGATCACCTCCATGAGCAGCTGATGCTGCTCAAGCTCTCTGAGGAAGAGACGATGATCGGGCAGTACATAATCGGCAACGTTTCGCCCGATGGTTACCTCTCTATCAGCGTGCCGGAGATGGCCGATGAACTTGAGATTGACCCCTCGCAGATTGAAGCCGTCCTGAAGAAAATCCAGCGTTTTGACCCCGTTGGGGTCGCCTCGCGTGATCTGCGCGAATCGCTGCTGATCCAGCTCGAGGAAAAGGGGCTCAAGGGCTCCCTGGCCTGGCGCATTGTCGATGAGCACCTCTTTGATCTCGACCGCAAATCCGTCCAGCAGGTGGCCAAGCTTATGGGCGTACCGGCGGAACGAGCCCAGGACGCCATGGAGACTATCAAGAGCCTGTCGCCTTCACCGGCTCAGGGCCGGTTCGACCCCGGTGCTATGCCCGTGGTGCCGGACCTCATCGTGGAGCGGTTCGGCGATCAGATCGTGGTTGCCCACAACGACAGCTACCTCCCGCGTCTGCGTATCAGCCCGCACTATCGTGATCTGGCCAAGAGAGGCAGCAACTCCTCGAAAGACGCCAAGGAGTATATCCACCAGAAGTTGGAGCATGCCCGATGGTTGCTTAATGCCATCAACCAGCGGCGCAATACCATGATCAGGGTGATGGAGGCGATTGTCGATGCCCAGCGCGAGTTCTTCGAGAAGGGCACCGAATACCTCAAGCCATTGATCATGGAAGACATTGCCCAGGTGGTGGAGATGAATGTGGCCACCATCAGCCGCGTCTCCAAAGAGAAGTATGTACAGACCCCGTTCGGGGTGTATGAAATAAAGCACTTTTTCAACTCCGGTATCAGCCGTGAAGACGGCGAAGATCTGTCCAAACATCGGGTCAAGCAACGGATCGAGGAGATCATTGCCAATGAGCCTCCAGAAAAGCCGCACTCGGATCAGGAGATTCACAAGCGGCTCAAAGCCGAGGGAATCCAGCTGGCCCGACGGACCGTAACCAAGTACCGTGAAGAGTTGAGAATCCAGCCGGCCCGACTGCGCAAGCGGGTTTCCTGATTACCGGTCAAGCGGTGGGAATCGGATGCCGATCGAGGGGATCAGGTCGCACAGGGCCCGCCCGAAGGCAGCCGGCCGTGTCCAAAACAGCCTCATTCTCAATGGGAATCACAGATTCCACCGCCGCAAACGCATTTTTGTTGCGTGGCGGCTCCGGTTGACGCAAACTTACACCTGAGAATGGCGTACTAATAGCAAGAGGTAATGTTTTCCCACCCGAAAGGAGCGGTTGCTAATGCAGAAGATGATTACTGCACGGCACTTCGACCTTACTCCCGAGATGAAATCGCATGCGGAAAGCGAGATCGAGGGGCTCACCCGATATTTTGAGAATATCATCTCCGCCGAGTTGATCCTTGATACCGAGCGGCACCGTCGTATGGCCGAACTGAAGGTGAAGGTCTACAATCAGACGCTCGCAGGTACGGCCGAGACCGATGATATGTATAACTCGATCGGGGTAGCGGTGGACAAGGTCAAGCAGCAGTTGAAAAAGTACAAGGGGAAACTCAAAGACAAACGTCCGGAGGCTATCTCGGAAACCGTGGAACAGGCCACACGGCCGACCACCGATGTTGACGAAGTGGAATAGCCCTCCGCCAAACGCGGCTAACACTGCCCCAACAGATTTCAGGCCCGCTGTCTAAACGACCGCGGGCCTTGTCTATTGTATATCAAGCGTCCACTCAACATGCTATTCACGCCGCCAAGCCAGATACTCCTCCAGGAGCCCGATATTCATTCGCGCCTCGTGGTTCAACTCCACCCCCGTATCCTGCACCAGTCCGAACTCGTCGCTCAGATGCAGCCATCGCCAGCGATCGAACTCGCCACCGGACTCCAGCCGCCCCGCTAAACGCTCGGTGATATCTTCCAGTGACAGCTCCGTCCGGATAAGGCAGAACAACTGCGGCTTGTCGCCCCGGCAGATCTCCCGTGCCATGGCCAGCGGCGTGATACGCACCTCGTCCGGATTGAGCCCCAATTCCTCCCCAATCTCGTCGGCCAGTGGTGCTACTGCCAGTTTCGCGAGCGTCTTGCAGTCCGATCGCCAGTCCACCGAGCCGGCCGCCGAGGGCCCCCAGGAACTCTCCAGCGAGGCCAGGTGCTCAGCCCGGCGCACCACCAGCACCTGCCGGAACTCAGGTTGACCGATCATCAACACACCGCATATGCCCAGCCCCGGACACACCAGGTGGCCGGGATAACTCTTGTCTTCTTGTTTGCGGTTGTAGTACTCACGAAGGCTCCCCACCCCCGCGCCAAAGCGGTCATCCGGCAGATCGAGCGCGAAACAGGTCCCCGCGAAATCCTCATAATGCGCGGGACACACAATCAGCTTCGGCGGCTCATCTTCGAATTGCTCGGCACAGATTGCCATCGTGCGCGGACCATCGTGAAGCCTGCCCTCGGCTCGAAGCTTCCCCGCGATTCCAAATGCAAACTGTTCGACCAGGTAGTCCTTGTGCCGCCATTCATCATCAAACAGCACCACTTGCACCGCTTCCGGCTTCAGGTGCTGATCGCCGAAAAAGCGAGTGATCTCGAAGTACTCCGAGTCGAACGGCCGCAACCCCACCAGCCGTGGCTGCTGGTCGGGGTAGTAGCGTGCCAGGATGTCAGCCAGGTTTGTACAGTCGAGCATACCCATCATCTACACCAAAAAGAAGATCCCCACGCCGCACACAGCGATTATCGCGCCCAGTACGCCGCGCGGGCTGACCTTCTCCTTATTGTAATACACCACCAGTGGAATGACCATAACCGGCGTGGTGGCATTGAGCGTAGCCGCAATGCCGGTTGGAATCAGTTTCACCGCGATCAACGACATCCACACCGCCAGAAACGGCCCCACCACGGCCCCGTAGAACGAGAACTGTACGCCGCGTGCATCCCTGATTGCCTGGCGAAGTTTCCCCAGTTTGCCGCGCGCCGCCGTCAAAGCCCAGATTGCCACCAGGGCTACGACCATGCGGACAAACGCGGCATGGAACGGGTCCAGCGATGGTCCTCCGGCGGTCATGGCATACTTGGC
>WJKG01000245.1 GCA_014729205.1 candidate division GN15 bacterium
GTGCCGGAGTATCCTCGTCTGGCCAAGCAGGCTGGTATTACCGGTACGGTTTGGGTGAAGGCGCTGGTGGACGAGGAAGGCAACGTCATGAAGGCGATTGTCGGTAAGTCCTCCGGGGTGGCCTCGCTCGATGAAGCCGCGGTGAAGGCGGCCTATGACAACAAGTTCAAGCCGGGCATCCAGAATGGTCGTCCGGTGAAGGTCTGGGTGACCTACGAGATGGAGTTCGTGCTCAACGAATAACGATCGCCCGGACATATCACGCCGCACACACGGTCCTGTGATATAAAGTATCGATAGCGCTGCGGCACCTGACTTACGACAGGAGGTGCCGCATGCGTTGCCATCAACAGTTTCTTCTCAAGCACAAGCAGATCCCCTCGAGGCCGCGGGCTGTTACAGGTCCGTTGGACAGGCAGTGGTATGTCCGTTCCGGGCATACCTGTCCCGACGCAGGCACGGCAATGATCAAACCCAGAAAAGGAGGGCAGTAATATGGCTGGCGAGGTTGTGGAACGGAGTGGTTCGCATCCCAGGGAAAAGCGGCGAATCAAACGGCGAATCCCGATCAGGATCGACATGACGCCAATGGTGGATATCGCGTTTCTGTTGCTGATTTTCTATATGGTGTCGACGGTGTTTTCCATGCCGCAGGCAATGGAGATCACGTTGCCGCCCGATGATAAGGTGCCAATTCAAGCCGAGGACTTGTTGACGATTCGAGTCGACGCCGATGGCGGGTACTGGTGGAACAAGGGGGAAATCAAAGAGGATAACATGCCGCGGGTCCTGTCGGCAAGCGAGGATGGTGATAAGGCGAGTGATTCATTGAGAACCTTGCTGGTTGACCGCTATCGCCAGAATCCGCGTTTGGCTGTTCTCGTATTGTTGCATCCGGAGGCGGACTATCTGCACATGGTAAACATCCTGGACGAGTTTGACTTGATCGAGCGGTCCTGGAACTCATTTACGGCTGAGCGGATGGGTGTGAAGATCGGTGAGCTGCCCACAGGTAAGAAGTTCTCGATTCGGTATGCGATAGGTGACTGGAAGGTGACTGACGACAAGGTCATTGAGCACGCAGTGGACGCCGCAATGGAAAGGGGAGAGTTATGATCATGCAATCACGTGCCGTGTATTCGGCGTACGGGGCACATGCGCTAAAGGCGAGTTATCAGCGCAATATGCTGCTGGGGCTGGTCTTCGCGACACTCGTCGCTTTGTCAGCGGCCGGGGCGATCGTGATCAGTGGACTGCTGACGCCGATGGAGGCTCCAATAGCTGCTGTGGTGGAGGAAGATTCGGGGCGGTTTGAGTTGCCCGACGAGAAAGTCGTCATAGAGCGCGAGATCGGGGTTGGCGGCAGGAAACCGCCCATAGAGCATCGAGGGGTCGTGATTCCCAAGCCGGTGGCCGACAGCCTGTTGCTGGATGGCGATGAAGTGACAATCGCGACGCGACAGGAACTGGCGATGGCGGGGAATGCGTATGGGGTTGATACGCTGAGCGATGTTGGTTCTCGTGGATTGGGGGAGTTCGCTGGGCCGGTTGGTGCGGGCGAGCTGCCTGATCCGGGGCCGGACTTTACGCCGTGTGAGATCTACCCGGAGATGATCTACCAGCACGTTCCGGAATATCCTCGGTTGGCCAAGCAGGCCGGTATCGAGGGGATGGTTTGGGTCCAGGCGCTGGTTGACGAAGATGGTGAGGTGGAGCGGGCGATAGTGGCTAAGAGTTCGGGGGTAGCCTCGCTCGATGAGTCGGCCTTGAGGGCGGCTTATGAAAACAAGTTCAAGCCCGGGATTCAGAACGGTCGGCCGGTGCCGGTATGGGTGACCTACAAGGTGGAGTTTGTGTTGAGATAGGGGAAAAGTAGACAGCTCAAGCGGTGCATGTGAACATCAAAACAGGAGGTGCGTATGTATCGAAGGCAAAGGGCAGTGAATGAGTGGGGCAGGCTGACTTGTTTGGGGGCGGGGTTGCTGATGCTGATAATCGGCGTGGGGTTGCCGGGAACTTGCCGGTCAGCAGCGGTAGTGGTGGAGTCCGGGGGGGCAGCCTACCCGACGACGTTTGTGGATGGAGGACAGGGAGGGCCCGTTGAGGAGGAGAGAGTGGTCGGCAAGGAAGGCAGCCGGGACTATGCGTCGGTGGAGTTCCGTCCTGAGATCGTTCAGATGGACCGGCCGGAATATCCCGAGAAGGCGAAGGAGGGGGGAATCGAAGGCAAGGTGATTCTGTCCGTGCTTGTCGACAAGAAAGGACAAGCCGCCAAGGTTCAGGTTGCGGAAGCCCCGGACCCGGATCATGGACTGGCCAAAGCGGCAGTGGCGGTCGTTAAGAAGGCAAAGTTCAAGCCGGCCAGGGCTGAGGGGGAGATTGTGGCCTGCTGGATCTATCTGCCGTTTGAATTCGTGCTGGCTGATAAGGACACTCCGCTACCGCCAAAGAAGGGGAAGTGATTTAATATGTTGTAGGTCAGCAAGTTAGCGATTGTTTCTGGTTTCCGGGAAGCCCGGCCGATGGGTCGGGCTTTCTTTTGGCTTGACAGGTGAACAAATGTGCAGTATACTCCGGTCACACAAGAAAAGCACACCGAACATGGAAAGGACAGATCTGATGAAAAAGGCAGAGCTGCACCGGGATGGTGGCGCCGGCCGGAAAACGGAGTTCACCGGATCATTCGACAGTGGCTATCACGCCGCCTGGGCCTATGACCTGCATCGGGATGAATGCTGTTATGCGAATGCCTCGACCTGCCCGGAGTGCGGATCGGGGATGGTCAGGCTTGGGA
>WJKG01000246.1 GCA_014729205.1 candidate division GN15 bacterium
AAAATCATCCAGCAAGTAGTGAAACTGAAAGACAAATCCAACCCGCGAGTTGCGAAACCGAGCCAGCTGCTTTACGCTCTTGTCTCCCAACCGCTCCCCGTCGATCATCACGTCTCCCGATGTCGGACTGTCCAGTCCGCCCAGGATATGCAGCAGAGTGGACTTTCCCACTCCCGAAGCGCCCGTCACGGCCACCATTTCACCGCGAGCAACGTCCAGCGATATCTCCCGAAGAACCCGTAGCGTCGCCTTCGGCGTGGCGAATTCCCGGGTAACTGACTTGGCGCTCAGGATGGTCGGCGAGGTGTCCATTAACGTCCGCTATTTCTGGGTTTTCGGCCCTTTTGTGGCCTAGTACTATTGTCGCCCAAATCGTCCATTTGTTTAGCTAAATCCATATTTTCCAACCTCTTATTGCCTGAGAACATCGATCACCGATAACCGCGATGCCTGGTGTGCCGGATACAGCGCCGTCACGAAGCAAATGGCCAGCGTGACCAGCCCCGCCAGTAAGAAATCCACCAGGTGCGTCTCAATAGGCAGGTAACTAATGAAATAAATATCCGGGGGAAGCGATATCACAGCATACTCATTTTGTACCCAGGCCGCCGCCAGCGCCAGCCCCCAACCCACCAGCACGCCCACGAGACCAATTGTTAATCCCTTGAAAATAAATATCTTACGTATTGAGCCCGGAGTCGATCCCATCGCTTTGAGAATCCCGATCTCCGCCCGCTTCTCCAGTACCAGCATGATCAAGCTGGAAATGATCGAAAAGGCGGCCACCAGCACTATCAAAATGAAGCCCAGAAACAGAATCTGCTTCTCCAGAGCAATCCACGAGAAGATGTTCTTGTGCAGCACATACCAGGGCACGACATCATAGCGGAAGTTCAGCACCGAATCGATCCTCGGCGCCACCTCACCGGCCAATTGAATGTCCGTTAACTGCAAGTGCACGGCTGTGGCGGCATCGCCTGTCCGAAACAGATCCTGCGCCGAAGCCAGCGAGATGTAGACCAGATTGGCGTCGAACTCGTACATTCCCGTCTCAAACACCCCCGAAACGTAGAACTTGGCAATCCTTGGGCGGGTATTCGTCCGAAGATCTTCCCCACGAAGCGAATACATCACCATCGGATCACCCAGATACACCCCCATTCGATCCGCAATGTACTTCCCCACGATGATACCCGGAATGCTGTCCCCTTCAGCATCAGGCTGCAAAGCGAATGTGTACTCACCAGCCACGATGCTTTCGTCCAAATTCGACGTCCTGGCCTCCGATTCCTTGTCTATCCCGCGCACTATGACTCCGTCACCGGCCGACGCTGACGAGATTGCCGCCTTGTAGTAGATGAACGGCGAGGCTGCCACCACCTGGTCTACCGTCTCGATCGAATCCACCAGGGAGTTGTAGTCGTAGATCAGCCCTCCATGCAGAGGAAAAATGGAAACATGCGAGGTAGTGCCCAATAGCCGGGAGCGAATCTCCGTCTCGAAGCCGTTGTGCATTGACATGACGAAACAGACCACCGCCACACCGACCGTGACACCCAGTATCGTAATCCAGGTCGCCACCGATGTAAAATACTGTCCGGAACGCATGTAACGTCCCGCGATAAACCTTTCATACGCCATACGCAGGCATTATACTGTCCCCGTCCGGGCGTTACAATTAGTTTTCTGGTCAATCCTCGAGGGCACAACAACCATGCGCATCCCCGACAACGGACAGTTCACCTGGGAAGGCAATACCAGCCTCGTGCGTGGCCTTTTCTCGCGTGCCGGAGTTGCCCACCAGATCATGATCACGCACAACGACGACTCCGTCCTCTTCGATTGTGGCGATGGCACCCTTCGCGATTACCTCGAACACCGCCTCAAGACCATCCAGTTGGCCGGTGTCTGCGTCACCCACGGTCACTACGACCACGTCGGCGGTCTGTATACCCTGTTGGGTTTCCTGCGTATGCTGGGTCGCGACAAACCACTCGTTATCGCCGGTCACGCTGACTGTCGCGAGCTCTGGGCAGTTGTCGACACCTTCGAATCCTGCTACCGCGACACCACCCCCTACACCATCATTCGCCAGATTGTAAACCCGCGCCAGCCATTCGATATTGCGAGCATCACCATCGAAGCTTACGCCGTCACCCATGCCGGCTCACGCGCCGATGGGACCATCCTGCCACCCATTCCTGCCTATGGCTACCGTGTTGCAGCCGGGCAGGACGATATCGCCATCAGCGGCGACAGCGGTATGTGCGATGAACTCCGACTCCTTGTCCAGGATGCCGACCTCGCCGTTATCGAAGCAACCTTCGGCGAGGAATACGACATCGATCAGCGCTATCTCGACAGCGTGCATCTCTCGGTCGACCTGGCCCACCAGCTCGGCCGCACCGCGAACGACTACGTGCTGGTGCATCGGGGCAAACAGGAGCCGCGCACTTGACCGCGGACAAGAGAGGTCTTTTCTTCGGTGATATGAAGACAATCAACTCAATCCGCAGTATGCAGCGCAAAGCCCGCGAGCTCTGCCGCCGTCACACCATCGCCTTGGTCCCGACCATGGGATACCTTCACGAAGGGCACCTCTCATTGGTCAAGAAGGCCCGAAAGGCTGCCGATGTCGTCGTCGCTACCATCTTCGTCAACCCCACTCAGTTCGGACCGGGGGAGGACTTCCAGCGCTACCCTCGCGACCAGAAAGGCGATCGCGCCCTGCTGCGCGATGCCGGAGCCGACTACCTGTTCATGCCCGACGCGCAACAGATGTACCCTGATGACTACCAGTCCTATGTCGAAACCGAGCAACTCTCCCAGACCTTGGAAGGCGCCTTTCGCCCCGGCCACTTTCGAGGAGTCACCACGGTCGTCAGCAAGCTGTTCAATGCTGTCCGCCCCGATGTTGCTGTTTTCGGCCAGAAAGACTTCCAGCAGGCCGTCGTACTCAAGCGCCTCGTGAAGGATCTGGACTATCCCATCAAACTTATCATTGCCCCCACGCGTCGCGAACAAGACGGACTGGCCATGTCCTCGCGCAATGCCTACTTAGGACCGGGCCAGCGTCGAGAGGCCGTCTGTCTCTATCGAGGACTCCGGCGTGCCCGCACGCTCTTCGCCGAAGGTGTCACTTCCGCCGCCCGTCTGAAGAAAGCCGTCCGCAAGGAGATCCTTGAAGTTTGTCCCACCGCAGAGATACAGTATATTTCCTTTAACGACTTCCACACTCTCCAGCCGCGAATCAAGGTCGACAGGGACACCGTCTGCTCCGTTGCCGCAATGGTGTACGATGTCCGCCTCATCGACAATATGCGCCTCGGCTGATCCCGCCCCCAGAGCGCAAATACCGGTTGACCACCTGCGTTTCCTGATTACATTACGGCGCAATCAAAACCTCGGGCCGATGTCGGCCTGGTATGAGCTGTTGACGCGCGCACAGGAGTATGACCTGAGACCATGAGCAAACGACAGGAACGAACAAACATCAAAATCGCATCTCCGGGAGTCAATGTAGCCGTCGTCAAGAACGACTACGATGGCTGGAAATTCCTCATCCTCAAAAGGGCCGAGGGCGAATCCTACGGCGGCTTCTGGGGCTTCATGACTGGCGGCAAACGCGGCGAGGAAACAGTTGCCCAGGTAGTAGTGCGCGAACTGAAAGAAGAGACCGACCTCAAGCCCACCTCAATCTGGGCTACCGAACACCTGATCCAGTTCTATGAGCCCGAGTTCGACGAAATCTGGATCCTGCCCCTGGTTGTCGCGGTCGTGGAAGAGGACGTCGAGGTCAAACTCTCCGATGAAAACAGCGAGTTCCGCTGGCTCGCCCACAACCGCGCCAAACACCTGGTGAGCTGGGACAACCTGCGGGTGTCGATCGACAAGATCACCGACGAACTCGATCTCTTCCCGGCCCGCAACTGGGTAGAAATCAAGGCCTGAAAACACCTCACTGAACAACTCTGCTGTCGCTGGAACTGCCGCCAACCCAAACCGTTATCAAGAGCAGGGGAGGGCAATGACAACGTTTGACTACAGGCACCTGAAGTATGCTGATTACAGTCTGCAAATCGAAAATTCACCGCGCCACCATCACCGACACCAGCATTGACTACGTCGGATCGGTAACCATCGATGAAGACCTCATGAATCTGGCCGGACTGGTGGAATACGAAAAGGTCCAGATCGCCAATATCAACAACGGCGAACGGCTCGAGACGTACGTCATAAAGGGCAGAGCCGGAAGTGGCGCCATCGAACTCAATGGTGCCGCCGCTCGCAAGGGCAACAAGGGTGATCTGATCATCATTATCGCCTATGGCCACCTCGACCAGGCCGAGGCTGACGGCTTCAAGCCCGCCATTGTCCATGTCGATAACAACAATAAGCCAATCCAACCTGCCGATTGACGCGAGATGCACCGTAAGCCGCGTCAATCCAACAACGCTAACAGAGACAAACTACAGGGATATATGAGCGAACCACAACGAGCCGCTGTCGTCCTCGCCGCCGGCAAAGGCAAACGTATGAAATCGGACCTGCCCAAGGTCCTGCACCCCATTCACGATCGACCCATGGTCCAGATTCTACTGGACACGCTGCGCAAGATGTCATTCGACCGCATCGCGGTCGTGATTGGGCACAAAGGGGAGATGGTGGAAAAGGCCCTTGCCGATTACCCCATCGACTTCGTCTGGCAGCGTGAACAACTCGGCACCGGCCACGCCGTCATGATGGCTGAGCCGCAACTCGAGGATTTCGAAGGTACTATTCTAATTGCTGCGGGTGATGTTCCATTCCTGTCCGAGGCCTCCATAAACAAGCTCTTTGAAATCCACGAGTACACGGGTGCCGCCGCCACCTGTCTGAGTGCTGTTGTCGATGACCCCACCGGCTACGGGCGGATTGTCCGAATCGAGGGCACCGACAGGATGGCCGGCATTGTTGAGCACAAAGACGCCGATGACGATATACGCCAAATACGTGAGATCAATACCGGGACCCTCTGTTTCGATGCCAGAACCCTCTTCGAAACACTGCACCTGCTCAAGAACGACAACGTTCAGGGCGAGTATTACCTCACCGACTGTGTCAAGATCCTCCACGGCCAGGGCAAAACGGTTTCCGTGGTCTGTGCCGATAGTAGTGATGAGGTCCTCGGCGTCAATTCAATCGAGCAGCTCAAGGACCTGGAACGACGTTTCACCAGCTAAGCTATCGGGTCGCCGAATCCAGATAGTCCCGCCGAATAGAATGGACCTTTTGCTTTGCTCATTCGTTGAAATAGAAGAGCGGTTGGCCTCGAATATGGTTGACGCCGGGGGGCCCGGTTAATACATTGAACGTGAGGAAACTATGAAGCGATTCGTACTCATACTAGCCCTGATCCTGATCGCCACTCCAATCTGGTCGCAGACCGTCGACCGGGCTGAACTGGAAAAGATCACGAGGGAAAACGCGCTTGGCGTTGAACCGGCGGTGAGTCCCTACTCTCTGATTGATCTCTCGCGCCTGAAGTTTTCCCACAGCTATTCGATGTCATTTGTGTCCGGCAGTGGCCACTCCGGTTCGATGGGCATAGCACGTACATCCATGTTCTACGAGTTCTCCCCGTCGCTGTCGCTAACGCTGAATCTCGGACTGGCTCACGATCCTTCGTCGGTGTTCGGCAACGCAGGCTCTTCGGCAACGTTTTTGCCCGGTTTTACACTTGACTATCACCCGTCCGACAATTTTCGTATGAGTGTATCGTACCAACGCATGGTTGGAATGGATCCGTTTTGGTGGGGTAACAGCATGTTTGACCGCCCCATAGGCCCGTAAACACAAAGGAGTGCCCGGCAACGTCAGACTATCCCCCCCGCCTTCTTTTTTGAAATCTTTGCATGAAAGCCAAACGAAAAGTACATCGAGCCGGACGGCGAAGCGCCCGTCCATCATGGCGAGGCCGCATTCCCGCCACACGTATTGTTGAATACGCCGCCGTCGCCCTTTTGCTGGTCATTGTGGCCTACGCCGGATGGTTCGTGGTGCGGGTCAGCGCCGGCGTCAGCGCCGAAGTGCCCGCCGCAGAAAGACTTATACGCTTGCAGGTGATCGATGCTGGCGGCAATGCGCAAGCAGCCGACAAACTGACCCGACTCGTGACCGATCTGTCCGACGACAACGCGCAGGTGACGCTTCTGGAACGTGACACCATGGATCGCCACACCATCGGGGACAGCTTTGTCATCTCCCGTGAGCGCGACCTGGACCC
>WJKG01000247.1 GCA_014729205.1 candidate division GN15 bacterium
CCCTTGACCTGACCTATATCATCAACTCTCCCGACGACTCCCCACCATACATTAGCAAGGCCGAATTGGAAGAGCTCGCTCCCAATGTTGTAGACCAGAATCGCAAGCTTCTCGAGGGCGAAGGGGACTGCAAAGATGGCGACACGCCTATGCTCGGGTGGCTGACCCTGCCGGAATCGATGACAGAAGAACACCTCGGAGAGATCACTGATGTCGCGAACAGGCTGGCCGGCAAGATCGACGCGTTCCTGTCGCTGGGGATAGGGGGCTCTTACCTCGGAATCGAGGCGACCATCAAGGCGCTGCAACCGACCTACTTCAACCAGATGTCACCCGGACAGCGAGACGGGGTACCGCAGATCTATTTTCTGGGACAGAATCTGGACCCGGACTTCTTTGAAGAGACGATGCAGGTCATCAAGGGTAAGCGCCTGGGCGTCAATGTCATCTCCAAGTCGGGTACCACCGCAGAGACAGCTATCGCCTTCCGCATTATTCGGGCATACCTGGAGGAGACAGCCGGCGAAGACAGCGCCGCAGATTTGATAGTAGCTACTACCGACGCTCAGAAGGGTGCTTTACGTAAGCTGGCTGATCAGAAGGGCTATCAGACGTTTGTCGTGCCCGATAATATCGGCGGTCGGTTCTCGGTGCTCTCTGATGTCGGCCTGTTCGGGCTGGCTGTGGCCGGGATCGACCTGAGTGAATTCGTGGCCGGTTTTCGTGACATGAAGAAGCGCACGGACACCGATGATTTCTGGAGCAATCCAGCCATGCTTCACGCCGCCGTACGTTACCTGGCATGGAAGCGAGGGAAGAAGATCGAAGTAGTAGCGACAAACTCCTCACACCTGTATCAATTGACCCGCTGGATGGAACAGCTCTTTCCGGAGAGCGAGGGCCACCAGGGACACGGCATGTGGGTATCCCCGTCAATGTACTCAGAGAAGCTGCACGCAAATGGGCAAATGGTGCAGGATGGCGAGCGCAACATTTTGGAGACATTCCTGAGGCTCGGCCAACACGAGCATACGGTGACCATCCCCGGCGACCATGAGAACCTCGACGGTCTCAACTACCTCAGCGATTCCAACAAGACGATGAACGACGTCAACCAACTGGTTGTCGATGGACCTGCTTTCGCTCATTTCCAGGGTGGTGTCCCCAATATGACGCTCACGATCCCTCGGCGGAGCGCCTATTGCATCGGGCAATTGTACTTCCTGATGGAGAGATCAGTGGCTATCAGTGGTTACCTGTTGGGCCACAATCCCTTTATACAGCCCGGTGTCGAGGCCTACAAGAAGGCGATGTTCGCTCTGGCCGGCAAACCGGGGAGTGAGTCCTTCAAAGAGGAGATGAGAGTAGCCACCGACGAGTTGACGCGACTCGTTGTCTAGTGTCGGCGATTGAGTCTGAGAACGTAGTGCAAGCAAGAGCGGGCAGAGCCTTGTTGGCTCCACCCGCTTGCCTCAATAGCGCCCTACGCTCTGATTCTTCTTACTGCGGACACGGTGGCGGTTGAGGGCCGCTGCTGAACAAGTATGCCACCAAATATGTGAGATCCTGGACGTTGATTGCCTCGGCGTTGTCACCGTCGACATTGGCTTCCTCAGGACATGGCGGCAGCGGACCACCACTGAACAGATAGGCAACCAGGTAAGTGAGATCCTGAATATTGACCTGGTCCTCCGGATCGCCGTCGGCATTTCCTCGTATTCCCTGGCAACAGCTCGGCTCAATCTGATAAAACGACTTAAATGCATAGGCATTGCCGTCCGAGCCAAACGTTACGCAGGCAATGTTGGGCACTTCATCGCCGCTGATATCGCCGACAGCAATGTGCATCACATCATCGGAACAACTGTACTGCCAGACGCCATCACCGGTTGCGGGATCAATCCAGTGCAAGATCTGGTCGTCGGAGCCGGCGAGGACATCCGGGATCTCATCTCCACTGATATCACGGGCCAGTACGACATTCACCTCTCCCCCGCACTGGTAGCTCCAGAGTTCGGAGCCATCGAAACCATCCAGGGCGCGCACCATTCCATCTGATGAACTACCACCGGTGATGACATCATCGATCTTGTCGTCGTTCACATCACCATGCGACAGTCCATACTCTGAGGTAAGCGACACTGGCGTGGTCCACAAGAGGCTCTTGGTCGCCCCGCTTACGACAACCACCTTGCTGCCGCTGTAGCGAGTGCCTATCGCGACATCCGGTGTACCGTCTTCGTCGGCGTCGAGAACCTCCACGTGGGCGGCGTTGCCGATATCGGTGTCGTAGCTCCAGAGCAGATCTCCCGTGCCGCCGTCGAGTACCACCATGATCGGTGATGATCCAGAGATCACGGCGACGACATCAAAGGCGCCGACACTGTTCATCTGCGCGATCTCTACTTCCTCAATGTCAGCGCTGTATGGATTGGACCAGATTTCTGTACCGTTCTCACCACTTATGGCATAGAGCGTGTTATCCTCACTGCCGGCAATGACATCATCGCTACCATCCAGGTTGAGGTCTGCGGTGGCGAGACACTTGCGGTAGACGTCGTCGGTCATGGTTGAAAATGTCCACAAGAAACTACCGTCGATCCCCTTCAGAGCCGTTACGGTGGCGTCATAGCCGGCAACGGCAACATCGCCGACACCATCACCGTCAAAATCCCCGATCGTGGCCGCAAACAAGTTGTCGGTGCCAGCCCAGTGCCAGAGCTCAGTACCGGTCTTGCCTTCGATGGCCCACAGGCGATCGCCCAGCGAAGCCACTACAACTACGTCATCGAACTCGTCGCCATTGAGATCACCAACAGCAACTGCGTTACCATACTCCCCGAAATTGAATTCCCAGAGCAACGGAGATTGAGCCGTCCGAATAGTCCAGACAGTCTTGCCTGGGTTCGGCGGCCATCCAACCGTCTCGGCCGTCCCGCCAGCGGTGACATCGATGACTCCGTCGTCGTCGAAGTCACCAACGTCCACCGAGGCTATACCGCCGGCGACTGCGAAGTACCATTCCTTGGTGCCGGTTTCGGCGTCGAGAACCTGGACCCGGTCATAGGTTGCAGCAACGATATTGAGGATACCATCACCGGTGACATCGGCGAATGCCGCGCTGCGGACGTACCCCGAAAGTGTATCCGAGGTATAGATCGGTGTCGAACTGGCACCATCGTACATGTTGTAGAAATACCCAATGCCGCCATGGCTCACCATCAGGTCGGGGTCGGTGTCGTTGTCGATATCGTGCGTGAACAAGTATATCTCGTTGTTCACTCCATCGCCGATTCCCAGCGTGTCTTCCCACAGCAGTGTGCTTGTCAGCGCATCGCGGACCTGTACCGCCAGCGTCTCGTCGTCGTATTCGACGCCAAAGACTGCCTCCAGTACCGCATCTCCGTTGATGTCAGCAACTGCGCACGTCATGCCAACATAGGTGGTGGTCTCCTGCCAGATGTCAGTGCCATCGGCCCCACTGAGGACACCGATGTAGTTCGTGAAGCCAGTCAGGTACTCGTGGGCGTAGACGACGTCCCCAATGCCATCACCATCAATACTGGCTATAGCGACACCGTTGATCCACAGGCTCCCGATATTGCGAACCCAGAAGGACCCACCGGTCTGACCGTTGATGGCGTGCACCTGGTCATCGAAGGCACCGACCACAACGTCCATGTACAGGTCGCCATTGATATCGCCTACTTCGATGGCATTGCTGGATGCGCCGATGAAGTACGTCCAGATTTCGGTTCCATCGACACCGTTGATGGCATGAACATAACCATCTGGTGTGTCAGAGCTGTTGTAGGACGTTCCCGCAGCAACATCGGCCACACCATCGCCATTGATGTCACCAATATCCATAACGCGGCAGCCATCCTGAAGCTGATAGATCCATAGCGTATCCCCGGTCTTGCCATCAATCCCGAATACCTGCGAGGGGTCGCCATAGTAATCGGGGTTGTATTCTGCGGCCAGCACATCGGGAATACCATCGCCGTTGATTTCCGCGCTGGCGACATGCCCAACGCGCAGGTCGGAATCGAAGAACCACATCTCTTCGCCGCCCAAGTTCTGCGCCAGAGCCGTTCCGGTGGCAAACAGCAGAAGAAGGGCGAGCGTAAATGGTAAGTGAGTGGTTCGAGGTATGAGCCGTAGTTTCATAAAGACACCTCTTTTCACCAAACAAGGGTCGTATAACGGATAGACAACTGTATGTACGTCTGCGTTCGTGCGGCGCCGGTGCTGGTATGTAGTTGAGTGGGGTTTTGGAAAAGCCGGAACACCTTGTACAGCAACCGCATTTGTAAGATATTCCAACCACCTCATTGTGTCAAGAGAACAGACGTCCCGCAAGACCGGAAGAGGGAACATAAGTAATTGTTCGCAAACATGTTAGATGCGTTTCCTAAAGCCGTCATATAATGACTGAAGCACCCGAACATCGAGGCTTCTGGGATCAACTGCCCAGACCGTTCTACATTCTGGCGCCGATGGCCGATGTCACCGACAACGCCTTCCGACGACTCATAACTCACTGTGGTAAGCCAGATGTCTTCTTCACAGAGTTTGTCTCCAGCGATGGCTTGTGTTCACGGGGACGTGAACGACTGCTTCATCACCTGTCCTACACTGAAGATCAGCACCCCATCGTGGCACAGATGTGGGGCACAAATCCCGAGACACACTATCAGACAGCACAGCTTCTGGCCGAACTGGGCTTCGATGGGATCGATATCAACATGGGCTGCCCAGTCAAGAACGTCTGTAAGACAGGTGGTGGCTCGGCACTGATTGAGAATCCGTCGTTGGCCCGCGAACTGATCGAAGCCACTCGCCAGGGTGGATCCGGTCTGCCGGTCTCGGTCAAGACACGGATTGGTTACGCCACGATTGACCTGGTACGCTGGGTTGAAGACCTGCTTGAAGCTGAGCCAGCCGCCATTACCCTGCATATGCGCACGCGAAAGGAAATGTCCAGAGTCCCGGCTCACTGGGAGCTCATGCCTGAAGCCATCAAGGCAGCGGCCAGCTCGCGAACGCTCGTCGTCGGCAACGGTGATATCCGGGATCTGGACCACGCCGACCGACTCGTCGCCGAGACCGGTATGGACGGTGCCATGCTGGGACGGGCTGTATTCGGCAATCCGTGGCTTTTCAGCCGGCGGTCGTGCGATGCCGTCACGCTTCGTGAGCGTTTTGATACTATGCTTCAGCATGCCGTGTATTTCGAGCAGGAATTCAGCAGCAAGAAGCCGTTCTTGTTGATGCGCAAGCATCTCATGGCACATATCAGCGGTATTGCCGGCTCGAAGGACCTCCGATTGCGGCTGGGTGAGGTGTCGACGGCAGCCGATGTGCGAGCCGCATTGGATTGGTATACAGACACTTACGGGCTTGACTCCAGTTCGTCGCGCATTGCCGGCTAGTCCGAGCGCAAACATGACTTCTCCCCTACTGTTTCCTTACCGTTAGACCGGTGGCGAGCACGGACATAGGTCCTGTCTGCCGCTAACCTGATCTCGTCCTTCTTCCGACATAGTATCCAAAGACCCCACTTCGAACTCGAATTGCGCAGGTTGGCCGGATTGGCCACAGGAGGAAAATGATGACGAAGCTGTTTGCGGCCCTTGCAGCCATTGTACTGCTGGGCGGTCTTGTACTTGTTACCGGCTGTGGCGGTGGTGGCACCGATGACCCCGTGGGGCCTATCGACGAAACCGATAACGGTACGGACTACAACGGAAGTGGAATCGAGGTGACCAGCGACGACAATGGTCTGGTGACGATCAATACAACTCATCTGGACAACGACACCGTGTACACCTACCAGATCGGTCTTTCCGATGAGACCGGCACCCCGCTCTCAGAGATGAAGGTTTATTACCTGGAGTCAGGCGATAACTCGGTAATAGTAGCCTACGACCCCAACTCGGCCCATGCGCCCGCCGTGGCCTGTGGTTCGCCGGAGGAGCTGAGGCAGACGTTTGACACGGCGCAGACCGTATCGAAGTTACCGGCCCTGGTAGCGGCAGGTCAGCAGACGATAAACCTGGCCCTGCAACTGGCATCGAATGACGGTGCCGCCAACACCTTCGTCTTTCCGGCTTATGATGTCTCCAGCTTTTTCGTTTCGGAGAACACTATCGCCGGCGAGGATTACACTCGCATGTGTCGGACTTTCGACGGTATTGCAGAGGATCTGGTGGCCCGAATCAATGGGAACGCCCTTTTCAGGACCCTTGTGGTCAGTATCGGCCCCGGAGCGATCGGATTCTATGAGTCTAAGTCCTGGGCGATGTTCCGCAATGACATTCTGGGCGAGGACAGTCTCCTACTGGCCCTGAAGACGCAGTTGATTCAGCAAGCAGCGCAGCACTGGTCACTCACGTCGGAAGACCTGGGGTTACGACGGGTCAGCGTGAAGTCCTTCTTTGATGGTTCTAACATCCCAAGCGCGATACGCAACCAGTTTGCGATTCTTGAGATCAGCTCGGATACCAGCATTTGCTCTGGAATTGGTGCAATCAGCGGCACGGTGACCGATGCCGCCACCGGTGACCCGATTTCCGGTGCCCAGATCACGCTTGCCGGCCCTGCTGCCGGTGGCGCCAGCAGCAACGCGAACGGCGAGTACTCGTTCTCGGGGCTACCCGATGGCGATTACACGATCACCGTCTCCAAGTCCGGGTACATTCAGGTCACCAAGCAAGTCGCTATCGATGGTGGGGCGGCAGAGGTCAATTTGGTCATCAGCGAGGTGTTGAGCGACGCCCAATACCGGTTCGTGCTCTCGTGGGGAAGCCTCCCGACCGATCTTGATGCTCATGCCTGGAACGGTGATTACCATGTCTTCTACATGAACAAAGGGTCCGACAGTACTGCTCCGTACATGGAACTGGATATCGATGACATCTCCAGTTATGGGCCGGAGACCATTACGATCAGCCAGCTTTCCGATACGATCAAGTACGCCGTTCATAACTACTCGGGATCACCCAGCATTACTACGTCGAGCGCAATCGTACATGTCTATCAGGGCAGCAGCCTCATTCAGACATACACCGTACCCACGACGGGTGGTGGCATGTACTGGTACGTGTGCGATTTGACTGCGAGCGGACTCATTGACCGAGACTACCTGACCGATACCCCTCCCGGTCCGGCGCAGTACACCCCCAAGCAGTAGACTTGATCACGGATAGTTCCAGCACGCAGATGTAGATATCTAACTCGACGCACAAAGAAAAGCAGGGAGCCCTCGATGGAGGCTCCCTGTTTCTGTATAGTCTGAGGGCTTGTGAACGCGGGGTTTTATACCGTGAAGCGTTCCACCATAGACTTGAGACCTTCGGCCTGCCGGTTGAGCTCCTCGGCCGCGGCCGCGGACTGCTCGGCACCGGTAGCGGTCTCTTTGGTGACAGAGGCGATGTGCTCGATGTTCTTGGAGATCTGCTCGGCTGCTGTCGACTGCTCCTCCGACGCCTGAGCAATCTGCTGAATCTGCGACATCACCTGCTGTGATACCGACACGATCTCATTGAGCGAGGTTCCGGCCTTGTCGGCGAGTTCCCGACCACTGGTGACCTGCTGTATACCCGATTCCATGGACTGGACGGCAGCATCGGTATCGGTCTGGATACCTTTGATCATGTCTGTGATTTCGCCGGTTGCCTTGCCAGTGCGTTCAGCCAGCTTACGAACCTCGTCAGCCACAACGGCGAATCCACGGCCCTGTTCACCGGCACGGGCTGCCTCAATTGCTGCATTGAGGGCCAGCAGATTCGTCTGGTCGGCGATGTCATCGATTACACCAATGATCTCACCGATCTGCTCGGCGGACTGGGCCAGTTTACCAATCGACGAAGACGATTCACTCACCGTCTCAGAAATCTGCTGCATACCTCGGATGGTATCGCCCACGATCTCACCACCGCTGTTGGCGGTCTCGGAGGCACGCTGAGATGCCTCGGTTGCCTCGCCGGCATTCTTGGTGCTCTGCAGAATAGTCGCACTCATCTCTTCAATCGCCGAGGAAACCTGTGAAACCTGTTCATTCTGGTTCTGGGCTCCCTGTGAGGCCTGCTCGGAGGCCGAGGCGATCTCTGTCGCGGCACTCACAAGCTGGTCGGCATTCTCTCGAAGCTGATGGATCATCTTCTTGAGATTGCTCACCATAGTCTTGAATGACTGGCTGAGCTTATCGCGGTCAGACTTCGGCTCCACATCGATCGTCAGGTTGTTATCAGCTACCTGCTCGGCCACACCGGACAGCTCTCGCATATAATCCATGAGTTGGCGGAATGAATCTGCAAGCATCCCGATTTCATCTTTGCTCTGTATGGCCAGGGTGTGTTCCACATCGCCAACAGCAATCTGCTGAGCAACCTCGGTTACCCGGGCAATCGGACGGCTAATGGAACGGGCGAACAACCAGCCACAGAGGGCGACCAAACCGGCCACAATCAAGCCAATCAGTACCATTGTCCGTTCCATGGCGTAGACCGCCGAAAAGGCCTCTTCCTCGTCTATCTCGGCGAGCATGGCCCAATGAAGATCACCAACGTCAATCGGCACGTAGGCCGAGAGCACATTCACGCCCCGATAGTCTGGCACGATCTCCGCGCCGGTCTTGCCTTGCAGGCCCATTGAGGCTGTCTTCGTATCTATCCTTTGCTTGAGAACCGTAGGCTCGTCAGAAAAACGGGAATCGGAGCGCATCAGTTTGTCTTCACCAACCAGATAGGTCTCGCCCGACTCACCCAGGCCGCTCCGTTCCTGCATAATGGTGTTGATTCGATCCAGCGGTAGCTGCAGGGCCACGACACCTACAAGATCACCGGATTCGTTTTTCACCGGGGCTCCCACAAAGCTCGCAGCGTCACCGTTGGAAGGCGCATAGGCGTCGAAGTCGACAATGGACACATCCGTCAGTGACTTGCTGAACAGATCCGAGATGTTCTCGTCGGAGTACTTACCGTCGACAACATTCGTGGCGAAATCCGGCTCTCTTTCGACGGTGTAGACG
>WJKG01000248.1 GCA_014729205.1 candidate division GN15 bacterium
CATCAAGATCTACACTATCGGCGTAGGCAAATCCGGTAACGCCATGTTCCCGGTCGATGACCCCATATTCGGCAAGCGTTATGTCTACAAGCCCGTGCGCATTGACGAAGAGTCCCTCATGGACATCGCCGAACGCACCGGTGGCAAGTACTACCGCGCCCGATCCGGAGAGGAGCTTGAGGACATCTACGAAATCATCGATAACCTGGAAAAGACCGAGATCGAGGTTGCCGCGCACATCCAGTACCGCGAATTGTTTCACTGGTTCGCCTATGGCGGCTTCGTCCTTTTAATCTTGGAGTTGCTGCTGGCTAACACCTACTTCAGGAAACTACCGTAGGAGTAACACAGATACCATGCGTTTCGCTGCCCCTGAAAACTTTCTCTTGCTGATCCTGGTCATCGCGCTGGGAGCCTTCCTGTTCTGGGCCGTTGCCCATCGCAAGAAGCTGCTCGCCCGCTTTGGCGATCTCCCACTCCTCGTGCGCAATGCTCCCTGGGTCAGCTTCACCCGTCAGCGAAGCAAGGCCATCCTGGCTATCCTGGCCCTGGTATTCCTCGTACTCACGCTCTCACGCCTGCAGTTCGGCACCCACCTGGAGATGCTCGAACGCGAGGGCCTCGACATTGTCGTTGCCGTCGATGTTTCCAACTCCATGCTCGCCCGCGATCTCAAGCCCAATCGCCTCGAGAAAGCCAAACAGGAGATACAGGGCATTATCGATCGCCTCAAGGGCGACCGCATCGGTCTCGTCGCCTTCGCCGGGGAAGCCTTCATCCAGTGCCCGCTTACCCTCGACTATTCAGCGGCTCGGTTTTTGCTCAATGCTATCGACCAGCACTCGGTCTCTATTCAGGGCACCGATCTGAGCGCCGCTCTCGACATCGCTACCCGGACCTTTGAGCAGAAAGAACGCAAGCACAAGGTCCTGCTCTTGCTCACCGATGGGGAAGACCACGGTGGTGGTATTCAGGAAATGGCAGAAGATGCCCGCCGTCAGGGTATAAAGATATACGCCGTTGGCATTGGCAATCCTGCCGGGGAACCTATTCCCGTGTTGGACCGTAATGGTAATCAGGTGGGCTTCCGCAAGGACGAAAGCGGCGAGGTGATCATCACTCGTCTCGATGAAGCCACGCTTCAGAAAGTCGCCCTGACCACCGGTGGCAAGTATTACCGCGCCACCGCCGGCGAAATGGAACTGGACAAGATATTCGAGCAAATCGCCGGCATGGAGAAAAAAGAACTCGAAGGCGCCCTGGTGACGCGCTATGATGACCGCTACCAGTGGCCCCTGCTCATAGCCCTGATACTGCTGGCTGTCGAGTTCTTTCTGTCCGAACGCAAACGCCGCCCGCAGGAGGTGAAAGGTGAATAGAGGCATCATCAACAAGCTTATCTGTGGCCTGCTCGTGATCGGCCTGATGCTGCCTGCCGTCCCGGTGTCTGCACAGGATTACATCGACCTCGTCAGGAAGGGCAACAAGGCCTTCAAACAGAAAGAGTACGACCAGGCCCTGGACTTCTATCGCAATGCAGAGACCGAAATCCCCGCCTCGGCGGAGCTGGACTACAACATCGGCGGTGCCCTGCATCATAAACAATCGTACGAGGAAGCTATAGAGACCTATGAACGGGCCCTCGGTACCACCGACCCCAATCTGGAAGCCCAGGCACACTACAATCTCGGCAACACCTATTTCCGCATGGGTGATTATCAGAAAGCCATCGAGAGCTATCAGAACTCGCTCGATATCAACCCCGAGGACATGGACGCCAAATACAACCTCGAGGTGGCCCGTCGAATGCTCAAGGAACACAGCAAGCCGCAACAGCAACAACAACAGAACAAACAGCAACAGCAGCAGCAACAGGAACAACAAGAGCAACAAGAACAGAAGCAGCAAGAGCAGCAGGAGCAGGATCAGCAGGATCAGCAGCAACAACAGCAACAGCAGCGCCCTGAGGGCGAGCAGGACGAAGAGCAACAGCAGCAGCAGCAGCCGCAGCCTCAGGAGCAGAAAGAAATGTCCCAGGAGGACGCCGAACGCATCCTCAACGCCCTGCGTGATGATGAGCGTGAGATGCAAGAGAAGATCAAACGCCGCATGCGGATACGTGGCGACTACACCGGCAAGGATTGGTAAGTTATGCCAGACAAGCCCCGACGCACCTTAAGTCTCATTACTCTGTTGACCGCACTACTGTGCGCGGCTATAGCCCCATCGGTACTCGGGGCACAGGCCGACATCCGCGTCGACGTCAGCCTGGATCGTGACACCATTGGCCTTGCCGAGCGAGCCCACCTGCAGGTCAAAGTCGTGGGCAGCATCCAGAATCTGCCCGACCCCAAGTTGCCCACCCTTCCCATGTTCAAACTGTATCACCAGGGGCGCTCCATGAGTTTCCAGAGCGTCAACGGCAACATGACTACCAGCGTTACTCATCGTTTCGCCATGGTACCATCCAAGGCGGGCACATTCCCCATCGACAACATCTCGGTTGTCTACAACAACAAGCGGTACAAAGGCAACGGTGTCACCCTGACTGTGATAGACAAGACCACTGCTGCTCCCGAGGAGGTTGAGGAGCAGGCTCGCGATGATGCCGGCCAGACAAAAGACTACTTCATGGAGGCAGTTGTCGACAACCGGACTCCTTATGTCAACGAACAGGTTACGCTTACCCTCAAATTCTATATCGCGGTACAGCACTTCGGTTCACCCGAACTGACCGAGCCGGTGACTACCGGCTTCTGGACCGAGTTATTGGGCAATGAATCGCCCTATTACCAGCGCATCAACGGTCGCAGGTACAAGGTGGTCGAGCGCAAGTATGCTCTGTACCCGACACAAACCGGCGAACTGACTATCGGTCGCGCCCGCATCCGCGCCACCGTCGCCTCGCGCAACAAACGCAGCCGCGATCCCTTCGATGCGTTCGGCAGCTTCTTTGGCCGCGGGGAAACTGTCTCGGTAACCTCAACACCGGTCAAGGTTGATGTGCGGCCTCTGCCGGATGCTGGTCGTCCCGCTGACTTCTCCGGCACTATTGGTCGCTACGCTATCTCCGCCGAGGCCGACAAGACAGAGGTCCCCGTCAATCAGCCCGTCACCGTGAAGTTGACCCTGCAGGGGATTGGCAATATCAAGGCTATTGCCGAACCGAAGATTCCGGAGCTGCCCGACTTCCGCATCTATCAGGCCTCGGTCGATGAGTCCGTGAATCGTGTCAAAGACAGGCTTGGCGGGGCCAAGATCTTCGAGGAGGTCTTTATCCCCAAGCGACCCGGACTCCTGGAGATTCCGGCTATCGAGTACACCTACTTCGACCCGGAACAGTCCCGGTACCGTCGCATCTCCACCGAGCCGATCGCTGTCAATGTCACCCGGCCCGAAGGCTACGCCGAGTCCCCGGAAGTACCCTACGGCGCTACCGGCCAGACGCTCGGCAGCGAAGCACGTGACATTCGATACATCGCCCAGGACATTGGCGATCTGGAGCCGTCGGGGCAGTTGGTGCTCTTCACACCGCTGTACCTGATGGTAAACGGCTTGCCGGTCCTGGTGCTCGCCGGTCTGGTGGTAGTTCGACGGCGTCGCGAGAAACTCGCCTCCGATATCGGTCTGGCGCGTTCGCGTGGAGCGAACAAGCTTGCCCGCAAGCACCTTGCGCAGGCCAAAGCTCTCGCATCGGCAGACAAAGCCGGCGAGTTCTATGCTGAGATCTACCGCGCCGTAACATCGTACATCGCCGACAAACTCAACATCTCGCCGCATGGCCTGACCACCGATCGCATCAAGGAGCTGCTCTCCGAACGAGGTGCCGACTCGGACACCATCACCATGACTACCGATCTGCTCGGCAAGTGCGACTTCGCCCGCTTTGCGCCGGCGTCGATCACTGCCGACGACATAACCAGATCACTGAAGGCCGCCGAAGAACTCATCGCTCGCATGGAGGGATTGCGCTTTGACTGAGACTAAGCTACTCCTGACTCTCTCCATCGTTCTTGCCTTAATGACTGTTGCCAGTTCGCCCGGTGTCTGCCAGACGCCACAGGAGCTGTTCACAGCCGGCAATCAGCACTATGCAAACAAGGAGTACGCGGAGGCTATCGATGCTTATCGGCAGGTTCAGGCGCAGGGGCTGGAATCCGCTCGACTCTATTACAATCTTGGCAATGCCTACTTCAAACACGGCGATCTCGGCCATGCCATCGCGAACTACATTAAGGCACGACGACTCGATCCCGACGATGAGGATATCATCCACAACCTCGAGTTCGCCCGACAGTTCACAGCCGTACAAATGGAAGGGGTCCGCCTGAATCCGATCGACACCTTCTTCGGGTCAATTGTTGGAACCTACACCCTCAAGCAACTGGCCTGGCTATCATCCATATTCTTCGTGCTGTTTGTCATCGCACTGATCTTTCGTTGGGGGCTCCGCAGCGGGGGATCTGCCGCGCGTGGTATCGCAGTGGCTCTGGCGGTGTTGCTGGTCGTTTCTTCAGTCCTGACCACTTACAAGTACCGCCACGAC
>WJKG01000249.1 GCA_014729205.1 candidate division GN15 bacterium
ACCTGGTACTCCTTCCCCTGCGGATGGGGGATGACATAGTTGCACGAGCGGATTTGAAAGAGCTTGGTCAGCAGAGCTACGGTGCGCCGCATGTGCCGGGCGGAGGTATAGGGACCGAAGTAGGTGGCACCGTCCTTCTCGAGTCGGCGGACAATGAGCACGCGGGGAAAGGGCTCATTGGTCGTGATTTTGATGTACGGGAAGTGCTTGTCGTCCTTGAGGGCTACATTGTAGCGCGGTTTGTACTCGTGGACAAGATTCGCTTCCAGGATGAGGGCCTCTACTTCACTGTCGGTTACCATGAGATCGAGATCTGCTACCTTTGCCATGAGGCGTTCGGTACGCGGTGACTGTGCCCGCGAATTCTGGAAATAGCTGCGGACGCGATTCTTGAGGACCTTGGCCTTGCCGATGTAGATGATTTTACCGGAGTCGTCCTTAAACATGTAGACCCCGGGTTCATCGGGCAGGTTTTGCAGTTTGAGTTGCAGCTGTTCGGGCAGTTTCTTCATGGCATGAGTTATAACCCGCGACGGGGATCAGGGTTCTTGGTCAGTTTCGGCGGGCTTGATACCATACCGGCGACCGGCAACGAAGCGTTTCGCCCAGTATTGCTCGCCGAGCCCGGAAATGATAACACCGCGAGAACTGGACGCGTGGACGAAGCGGTGGCTGCCCAGGTAGATTCCCACGTGTGAGACGTGGCGACGATTGGTTTTGAAAAAGACGAGATCGCCGAACTCCAGCAGGCCGCGAGCCACGGGTTCGCCGGCGTCGAACTGGTCCTTGACGGTGCGCGGCAGGATCTCTCCCTTGTACTTGCGAAAGACAGTGCGCACAAAGTCTGAGCAGTCCAGACCGGGGTCGTAAGATGAGCTTCCGGCGTACGGTTTGCCGAGATACTGCATAATGATCAAGCCGAAGCGGATGCGATCATCGGTGGTCGCCTCGGATTCTGGCGGTGTTTCCAGCATGGGCGCATCGCCGCCCCCCGTACGATACCGCGGGTACGGTGTACAGGCGAGAACCAGGAGGGCCAATGTGCAGACCAGAGCTACTCGGGCATTCATGGCGTCACCTCGACATAGTTGGCGACAGGGCGTTGGCGCATGTCACCTGAGTGACAAATTGGCGGGATTCGTCTGATGATCAACAACAATCTGGTAGAGAAACCGGGCTCAGCTGTGGGCAAGCCACCAGAGGTAGGCGTGGACAAAGGGCGCTGCGAACAGGAGCGAGTCGAAGCGGTCGAGAATACCACCGTGGCCGGGGATGAGTCGGGATGAGTCCTTGATGCCCATCGACCGCTTCCACATTGACTCGACCAGGTCGCCGAGTTGACCGAATACCGACGCGCCGGCCGCTATCAGCAGTACATGGTAGATCGGCAGGGAATCGAACCTCCAGAAGTACATCAGGACACCGATGGCCAGAGCACCGGCCACGCCGCCGACAAACCCGGCGACGGTTTTGTTTGGTGAGACTGTTGGGGCAAGCTTTGTCTTGCCGAGCCAGCCACCGATACCCATGGCGGCAGTATCCCCAACCCAGAGCAGCCCGAAGAGGAAGAGCATGGTGTCACCGCCATTGAACGGCGGTATGCCGAGACCGAGATGGAGTACC
This sequence comes from candidate division GN15 bacterium, assembly GCA_014729205.1. Classification (GTDB taxonomy): domain Bacteria; phylum Zixibacteria; class MSB-5A5; order GN15; family FEB-12; genus WJKG01. The sequence goes on from WJKG01000249.1 coordinate 1,624, forward strand.
TGCGGGTAGAGCAATGCGACGTATACGATGCCCCATATAAGATGTGCGTGGCGCGTAAAGAGCTCCTGCGGTGATTGGCGCCCCATGCCGAGGATGGCCCCGGTGATCAGGAAGAAAGCTGCAGCAACCGGGAAGAGCACCATGAGAGCTGCGGCGCCGGTGTCGTCGTGCACGCGGAAGTGGAGATAAAGCGACAACACGACTGCCGCCTGAGTCAGCCAGAACTGCCAATTGGCGGGGCGGATGCCCTCCGCGAGCAGGAATTCGGACATGGCAATCAGGGCAAACAGCAGGACCATGCCAAAGAACAGCAGGCCTCCCTGGTAGCTGATCCAGAGGATAACCGGGATGAAGACGATGGCAACCGCGATGCGGGCGATCAGGTTACGACTCACTCGGTGGCTCCTGAGAAATGCGGCCGAACCGTCGTTCGCGACGCTGGTAGTCTGCTACTGCCTCGAACAGTCTGTGGCGGTCGAAATCCGGCCACAACGATTCGGTGATATAGAGTTCGGTGTAGTGCGTCTGCCACAGGAGGAAATTCGAGAGCCGATGTTCACCGGAGGTGCGAATGAGCAGGTCCGGGTCGGGGAGGTCAGCTGTGTACAGAAAGCTGGAGAAGGTCTCCTCGTCAATCTCGGCGAGGTCCAGGATTCCGGCCCTGACGGACGAGGCGATGGCCTTGACAGCATCAAGTATCTCTCGTCGGCCACCGTAGTTCAAAGCCAGGTTAAGAACCAGTCCCCGGTTGTCGGTGGTGAGCTGGCAGGCTTCCTTGAGCACGTCTTGTTGCGATTGCGGCAGTCCATTGATGCGACCGGTAGTGACCAGCTTGACGTCGTTCTGCATCAGCTCGTCGAGTTCCTTGAGCGTGGTGCGGGCCAGCAGCGACATCAGGGCCTCTACCTCATCGCGCGGTCGACGCCAGTTCTCTGACGAAAAGGTATAGAGAGTCAGGTAGGAGACATTGATCTCAGCCGCAGCGCGTACAACACGCTTCACGGCATCGACCCCCGCCTCGTGGCCAAAGGTGCGCGGCTGGTTGCGCTGAGCAGCCCAGCGACCGTTACCATCCATGATGATGGCGATATGCCGAGGCACACGTTCGGCACGCGTGAGAATCTGGTCTTTGAGTTTGTCTGCTACCGTATCACTCATGGTCCTCTCTTACAGTTTCGCAGCATGGTACGACACCACACTGCGCCTGGCAAGTAACAAGCGTTGCTTATCAGTTACCAGTCGATTCTGAAGTTGTCGATGGTGGTAACACGCCGATAATGCTCGGGGAAGAAGATACCCATTTGGGAGACGTTGTCAGTGATAGTGTCGGGGAACACGAAACTGCCCGCCTGAAGCGAGAAGGAGTATGTTTGCGAGAACCCCTCATGCTTGCTCTCCGATGGGTAGGACAGGTGTAATCGGTGTGGATAGAATAGATCCCGGTCTATGATCGCCATTCCGACGGGTTGGGTGCTGGAGAGGGTATCGGTATCGAAGCCGATAGCCAGCTCGGGCCCACCGGTGTCATTCGGGTAGAAGCTGAAGACATAGTCCATAGCCATCACATTGGGAGCGAAGAAATCCAACTCATCGAACCGGTCGGCGGTTCGCAGATCGACGGTCTGGCTGTCGAGGGTGTAGCCTGTGTAGTAATAGCGGGCCTTGAGAGTATCGGTCTGCGTCACTTTGCCCTTCTTCAGTTTCTCGTAGCGGCTGGTGACATCGAATGAGTACCGCGATGTAGCCAGCAGCGAATCAACCGCCTCCATCACCTGTGCGGAGCTGGTGGTGTAGTAGTCGAGTATTGGATCCTCGTCCTGTGCCGATGGGGTGTAGCTAACAGCCAGCGACAGCACTATGAACCAAAGAGTGGTATAAATCGTTGTCGGCTTTTTGTTTGACATCAGTTCCTCAAAATGGTTACCCTATACTCAGGAGTCAATTGCTTTTGAGCAAACTCCTCTCTCTTTGTATACGAAGTCATTTTTAGAAATATCCATAGCGCGTTGACTTCGGGGGCAGGTCGACGTCCTGAGTAAGGAGGACTCGCATGTTGGTAAAACACGTCCTGGAGAAGAAGAAACGTCCCAATGTCACCGTCCGACCGGATGCCACAGTCAAGGAAGCGATGGATTTGCTTTTAAACAACAGAATACGGTGCCTTTTGGTAGTTGATCATGACAGCGAGTTGCAAGGGATTTTGAGTGTTACCGATGTTTTCAAGGCATCGTACAACGATCCCGGCAATTTCATGGAGAAGCAGGTCAGTGATGTGATGACATCCGATGTGATTGTAGGTTTGCTGGATGATGATGTTAGCTACATTGCTGGTGTAATGTTGAAGAACCGTATTCGGCACATTCCGGTGATGGACCACAAGAAGCTGGCGGGAATTGTCTCGGTGAGTGATATCCTCAAGGCACAGGCGGAGCATATCAGTGTTGAGAATCGGTATCTGCGGATGTATATCGAGGGCACCCACTCCGGATAAGCAATCGGTTCATGCAGTTGTTGATCCCAACGAGAAAGCCCGAGCGTATGCTCGGGCTTTGGTGCTTTAGAAGGCTTTACGTTGTTGGGACAGCCTTTTGTCAGACCTCCATAAGGTCTTTTTCTTTGCGCTCGAGGAGATCGTCGATCTTCTTGATATGATCATCGGTCAATTCCTGGATCCTGGTGTGAGCGTCGGCCTCCTGGTCCTCGGAAATCTCTTTATCCTTTTGCGCCTTCTTGGCGGCATCATTGGCATCCCGGCGGGCATTGCGTATAGCAATACGTCCTTTCTCCGCGATGTCCTTGCAGTGCTTCACGAGCTGCTGTCGGCGTTCTTCATTGAGCGCGGGCACCGGAATACGGATAAGCTGGCCATCGGCGGAGGGATTGAAACCCAGGTCCGCGACCTGGATGGCTTTGATAATGTCGCCGACCGTAGATTTGTCATAGGCCTGCACGACAAGCAGCCGCGGTTCGGGGGCCGAGATAGTTGCCAACTGGTTCAGTGGCATGGATGAGCCGTAGGCGTCGACTCGTACGGAATCCAGCAGCTGCGGAGTTGCCTTGCCTGTACGGACCGTGGAGAATTCCCGCTGTACCGCCTCGACACTTTTTTCCATCTTTTCTTTGGTTTCCTTGTACAATGCATCCAGCATAGTCAGTCCTCTATAGCTGCAGGGTTATCAGTCCCGTGTCAGGATATTAATGTACCAACATCCTCGCCCAGAACAACCCTTTTTAGATTCCCTGGAGTGTGCAGGTTCACAACCCGAATGGGGATATGGTTTTCCATCAGCAGTGAGATGGCCGTTGAATCGAGCACTTTCAGGCGCTTGGTCAGCACGTCCATATACGATATGGACGGGATATGCTGGGCGTCGGCAATCTTCCGCGGATCCGCGGTAAAGACGCCATCGACATTGGTAGCCTTGACGAGAACCTCGGCGCTGACCTCAATAGCGCGCAGAGCGGCGGCGGTATCGGTACTGAAGTATGGATTTCCCGTGCCGGCAGCCAGAATGACCACGCGTCCTTTTTCCATGTGGCGGGTTGCACGGCGCCGGATATAGGGCTCTGCAAAGGACTCTGTGCGCACAGCCGACATCACCCTCACATACACACCCATTTGCTCGAGGGCATCCATGAGAGCCAGAGAGTTGATGATAGTGGCCAGCATGCCCATGTTGTCGGCGGTAACCCGGTCCATACCGCGCTCCGAGGCGGCGAGGCCCCTGAAGATATTGCCGCCGCCAACAACGACGCCGACTTCGAGTCCGAGGTCGCGAACTTCGCGGACTTCTTTGCAGATGCTTTCAACCGTGTTGGAATCGATACCGAACTGCTGGGGGCCCATAAGGGCTTCCCCAGACAGTTTAATGAGAACTCGTTTGAACAGCGGCGATCTTCCGTCTGAGTCCATATCGCTATTCCCCAAGACGGAATCGAGCGAAACGAGACACGCGGATGTTCTCGCCAAGGGATCCGACCGTTTCTTTGACAAACTCGGCGACGGTCTTGTCGTTGTCCTTGACGAACGGCTGTTCGAGCAGGACTACCTCGGAGTAGTACTTGTCGATCTTGCCATCAACGATCTTATCGACGATCTTTTCCGGCTTGCCCTCGTTGAGTGCCTGCTGCCGATAGATATCGCGTTCTTTGTTGATCAACTCCTGATCGATGTCTTCGCGATCGACGCACACGGGGGCCGATGCGGCGATGTGCATGGCCAGATCGTGAACGAACTGTTTGAACTGATCGGTGCGGGCCACGAAGTCTGTTTCGCAATTGACCTCGAGGAGGACCCCGAGTTTGTCACCGGGGTGGATGTAACTGGTGATCACACCCTCGGCGGTGGCACGGCCTTCTTTCTTGGCAGCCTTGGCGGCACCGCGTTCGCGAAGTACCTTCACGGCGTTATCGAAATCGCCCTCGGCTTCGGCCAGGGCTTTTTTGCAGTCCATCATTCCGGCTCCGGTCTTCTCCCGGAGGTCCTTAACCATTTTTGCTGAAATTTCCATGAGCTCGTATACCTGTTTGGCTGACGCTTACTTTTCTTCTTCTTTTGGCTTCTCGGGAGTCTCGGCTTTGGCGGGTTCGATTTCCTTCACGGGCTCCGCCTCGGTCTTGGTTTCGCCGCCCGGTTCTTCCTCTTCCTCGGCGCTGCTGTAGGTCTGGACGGGCACCTCGCGCTCCTTGTCCACAGTGGCCTCTATTTCCTCCTGGGTAACGCTGGTGCGCGCTTCGACGGCTGCATCCACCAGTCGACGGAGAAGAACCCGGATGGACTTGATGGAGTCATCGTTGCCGGCGATCGGGAAGTCGATGGGATCCGGATCGGCGTTGGTATCGATCAGGGCAATAATCGGGATATTCAGTTTGTTGGCCTCGGCGACAGCGATCTTCTCCTTTTTGGCATCGACCACAACCATCAGACCGGGAAGGTAGCTCATCTCCTTGATACCGCCGAGGACCTTTTGCAGTTTTTCGGCCTCGTTCTCAATGCGGGAGCGCTCCTTCTTGGTAAACTTGTCCAGCGTACCATCCTCGCCCATCTGCTCAATGTCTTTGAGTTTCTTGATGGAGTTCTTGATGGTATTGAAATTGGTGAGCATCCCGCCAAGCCAGCGTTCGGTAACGTGGAAGGCACCACAGCGCGGGGCTTCTTCCTCGATCACCGTCTTGGCCTGTTTCTTGGTGCCGACAAACAGAACCGGACGACCGCGCTGTATGACTTCGCGGATCTTCTTTTTGGCTTGTTCGAGGGCATTGACGGTCTTCTGGAGATCGATGATGTAGATGCCGTTGCGGGCAGCAAAGATGAAGGGCTTCATCTTGGGGTTCCACCGACGCGTCTGGTGACCGAAGTGTACCCCGTTTTTCAATAATTCCTGGATTTCGGGAGAGACCATGAGGGCTCCTGATGTTTGGGTTAGGCATCACCCCGGAGTCGTCCCGGATCGTACCCTAATGAATGGGACCCACGATCCGGTCGGCCGGGACTGTTTACTCACTCCGCGTCATGCGGAGTGCCATTATCGTATTAGCGCTTCGAGTACTGGAAGCGTTTGCGGGCCTTGGGCTGACCGTACTTTTTACGCTCCACCTTACGGGAGTCGACGGTCAACAAGCCGGCCTTGCGCAACGTCGGTCGCAAGCTGTCGTCCATAGCGACCAATGCCCTACTGAGAGCGAGACGGATAGCGCCTGCCTGTCCAGACAGACCGCCACCTTTGGCCTGACAACGGATGTCGATACGACCCGTCATCTCGGAGGCTTCCAGGGGCTGTCGGGCAAAGGACACCAGTGTCTGCCGGGTCAGGTACTGATCCATGGGGCGACCATTGATCTGGAACTCACCCTTCCCGGGGACAATAGCGACCCGTGCGGAGGACTCTTTGCGACGACCGGTAGCAGCAAATGTGTTTTCAGCCATGCCTTGTTATCTCTTTAGTCCACCTTTAGCGGTTCTGGTTTCTGCGCCTGGTGCGGGTGCTCCGAACCGGCGTAGACGTGCAGTTTCTTCAACATCTTGCGACCCAGGCGATTCTTGGGCAACATCCGACGCACCGCGGCGTGGAACGTCCGCTCGGGACGTTTGCGCATCTGGCGTTCGAAGGTTGTCTCGTGCAGACCACCGGGGTAGCCCGAGTACCGATAATACTTCATCTGACGCGGCTTGTTCAGGCCGGTCACGCGCACCTTTTCGGCATTGATGACGACGACGTGGTCGCCGGTATCGAGGTGCGGGGTGTATATCGATTTGTGTTTGCCTCGCAGGATGGTGGCCACCTTGACGGCACTGCGACCGAGGATAGCGTCCTGCAAGTCGACGACCCACCACTTGCGGCGGTTGGGGTCAATCTTCGGAATGAAGGTCTTCATTGTATATTACCGTATCCCGTACATTTAGCGGATTACCGTACACTCAAGAGCCACCAAATATAGCAAAAAGGTCAAGCTTGTCAAGGAGATAGTCCAAAAAGTTGCGGCTTGTCCGGTGCCCCTGGTATTAGATCGGCAGTTCGTGCAAGTTGTTTAGCGATCGCATGATAACAACCGGCAACCGGGGCACAAACGAAGGCGCCCCTTCGATGGGGCGCCTTGTCATTACAGCGTACGCTGGAAATGGAGAACGCGATCACTTCAATGTGACACGCGTGGGTCTATATCTTGCCAACGAGGTCCATTCCCGGCTTAAGAGTCTCTTTGCCCGGTTTCCAACTGGCCGGACAGACCTCACCGCCATGGTCGCGAACGAACTGGGCGGCCTGGATCTTCCGCATCAGCTCCTCGGCCGAACGACCGATGTCGTTGTCGTTGATTTCGTATGACTTGAGGATTCCGTCGGGGTCGATTATGAAGGTACCGCGAAGGGCAAGGCCTTCTTCTTCGATCATGACGTCGTAATCGCGGCTTACGCGGCCGGTCGGGTCGGCAAGCATCGGGAACTTGATCTTCCTGATAGTCTCCGAAGTATCGTGCCAGGC
>WJKG01000250.1 GCA_014729205.1 candidate division GN15 bacterium
AAGCGTGCCGACAAATCAATTCGAAACGCCGTCGATATGACCCGCCAGATCACCGACTATACCAAACTCGACTCCCGGGTCCGACCGGAGCCGACACCGGTTGTCGAGGCGGTTCGGGAGGCGCTCGAGGCCAACGAGCAACGTATCGCGGATATGCATGTGAGGGTACACGTGACCCCCGACTCGAATACCCAGGCCATGATCAACGGCCGCCAGATGGTGATGGTTCTCAGCAACCTGATTCGAAACAGCCTCGACGCGCTGACACGCGCGGACAGCCCCGAAATCAAAATCGAATGGAGCGCAGCACGTGGTTGTGTCAACATGAGTGTCTCGGACAACGGCGAAGGCGTAGCGCCGGAGCATGCGTCCCGCATCTTCGACATGTTCTACTCAACGCGACCCGAGACCGGTACGGGCATCGGCCTGGCGCTGTCGAAAAAGATCCTCGAGATGTACAACGGCTCGATCATACTGGACAACTCATACTCCGACGGAGCGCGGTTCAAGCTGCAGGTTCCGCAGGTCATACCGGAGAGCAATTCCGCACAACACGGGGAGGCCGGCAACTGATGTCCGATCTTTGCAAACCATCACTACTCCTGGTCGATGACAATGCCGATGTTCTGCTGTCGCTGGAGACGCTGTTCACCGATGACTATGCGATCGAAAGCGCACGATCAGGCCCGGAGGCCGTAGCGATTGTGCGAAATCATGGCGGCATCGATGCCTGCGTGATGGACATCAGGATGGCTGGTATGGACGGTATCCAGGCGCTTCGTGAAATCCGCAGAATCGATCCGGACCTCCCGGTCGTTCTCCACACCGGCTACGCCGGCGAGTATGACGAAGAGGAGATCGAGCATACCGACGCTCCGTTTGACTTCATCCCCAAGGGGGAGTCGATCACACGCCTGATCCGATCGGTACACAAAGCGGTCGAAATGCGCCGGTTGAAGAAGGGGCGAGACGAACTGTTCGAATGCGCCGAGCGGGATTACGGTATCGTCACGCGCTCATCGGCCATGCTCGAGCCGCTTCGCCTGGTCCGCAAGGCGGCCGCTACCCAATCGCCGGTGATGATACTCGGCGAATCCGGCACGGGCAAGGAGCTGATCGCGCGCGCTATTCACAGGGAAAGCACCCGCGGGCAGTTCGAGCTTGGTGTCTTCCAGTGCAACCTGAAATCACAGCAGCTGGTGGACTCCGATCTATTCGGGTATGAAAAGGGCGCCTTCACCGGCGCTAAGGAACGTCACACCGGCAAGCTCGAATACCACGACGGCAGTGCGATTCTACTCGACGAAATAGGCGACCTGGACATGGACACGCAGAGCAAGATTCTGCGGGTCGTCGAGACGGGTGAATTCCGCCCGGTGGGATCATCGAAAGACAAGCGGGTCGATGTACGCTTTCTGTGCGCGACGCACAGGGACCTTGCGGCGATGGTTCGTGATGGCGAGTTCCGCCTTGACCTCTACCACCGCCTGGAGGGTTTTGTCATCACCCTCCCGCCGTTGCGTGAGCGCGACGGTGACATTCCCCTCCTGGCTAAACACTTCCTGCGACTCCACACGAGCCGGGAGTCTTCCCCACCCAAGTTGATCGATGATGGCGCCATGGATATCCTGGTGAGGCACCACTGGCCCGGCAATGTACGACAGCTGGCTAACCAGGTCCGCAGCCTTGTCGACAAGACCGACTCCGACATTATTCTGGCTGACGACGTGCAGCGCCTGCTCGGGTTCGAACCTCTTGCTGGCACAGACTGTGTGGGCGCGTCAACGGGCCTTCGTGAGCGTGAGATGGCTTTCCGGCGCTCGTGTATCATGGATGCTCTCCGCGAGACCAATGGCAACATCGCGGCCGCCGCCCGGCTGTTGAAGGTGGACCGCGCCAACCTCCGCCGGTGGATCGTCGACCTCGGTATTGAGCCGTAAACATCGTGCGAACATCTCGTGTCAGAGAAACACCTGATTTCTCAGCGAGACTCTCAAGTTGCTATCCGGGATCGACCGATGGCGGTGGCGAGGTACGCACGGACCATGACAATCTTGCTTACGGCCACCGCCGGGAGCATCGGACTCCCGGCTGACATTGGGGAAGCCCGATTACGGCGCTACGGGAGTGTTTCGGGAGTCGCCTTACGCGCCATAGCCATGATCCGACTGCAGTGATCCGACAGAACTGCCAACACACCCAATTATGGCGGAGAGACTGGGAATCCTAAATGTCCATTTTAGCATGTTTTTGAGCGACAGCCAGATGCGTCATTAGCGATTGGATCACAACGATTTATGACTTCCCCGCCTTTATCTGCCTTACTCGGCTTTGATGAGCTCTTGGCGTATCAATGGTCCCAAAATGGTCCCAACATGGAATATCTACTCCCTTTTTCTGATCGCTCAGATTGGAGGCGCTTCTCGCACCCTGCTCACTCGCTCCACGGGTTCGGTGAGGATACCACGCCCGACAATCGCAAGGCGCTACCGGTGGGGGCAGTGGTCTCATGTAGCGAGAGTAGACCAAATCACACTACAGAAAATCGCTCCACTTGTCGATTATTTGAGTGTGGGGCACATAGCGCCACAGATTGGGGCAAAGCCTGGTGCATACGTGGTATACAGAAATGATCGTGGTGGCAGGCATCGTAATTGTTGCCGTTGCCAACATCGCTATCGTCATTTCCGGTGTGAGGCTCTGGAAGCTTGTCGTTGAGACCACAGCTCCCAGTGGGTCGACTTCTTCGGCAAACGATGTCGAGATCTTGCCGGGTGCGCGGTCAGAATCGCCGGTTGACGACGATCTCCAGGGAACAGCGAACGAGGCAGGCTACGCCTCAAAGCTCGCTGTTGTGCTGGGCAAGACTCTGTCGAGCCCCGGGTCTGCCGTTGACGTGGGTGAGAAACCTCACCACTCTGATCTCGGTCCAAAAGCCGAAAAGCCCGAGAAAACCGAGTCTGACGAACTCGTGCACAGCAACTGGTAGGTGGGGTCGATTTTGCCATGGTCAGCTCGATTGTCTACTACTTCGACTCGATGAATTTGGTTGACTCTCCCCTGCAGATAATCACGCTGATTCTCGCCTGCGGGGCGGGCCTGATAGCCCTCTTCAGCCATCTGTCCTCGGTACTGTGTCGTGCGGAGGTCGATCCGAACACACCGCAAAGTAGAAATATCCTTCATGCGGCTGAAACGGTAGGATTCCCTGCCCTGATCGCGGGCGTATTCACCATCCCGGCTCTCCTTCTCACTCTCGCTCGATGGCTCGTTCCCTGCCCGTGTGTTGTCCTGGATGCTCTGGGCATCCCATTCTGTGCACTCACTAACACCCTGACACCCCTGTTCGTAGGTACCGTGCTTGTTGGGGTAACGGTGCTTGGCGCCATCGGAGGGGCGGCGATGGTGCGACGGGACATCAAATACTGTCGAGAGACTTCGGAGGTCATCTGCGCAGCTGTGCTGTTCAAGGGCGGAAGGCGTATCCGGGGAGGCATCAAGAGCCTGTCATTCCTCCGGGGAGATCCATATTTCAAGTTCATGCTCGATGCGGGCAGGGAGGTTGACATCGAGACCACCGGAATCGCTGGCCTGTACCTTCAGAAGGATCGAATCGGCGATCTTGCCCTGGATTCTTCCGAGTTCAATGAGGGGCCGAAGCACCTGTACCTGAAGGCCAACCCCAACGAAATCTTCGAGTACGCCCGCTACTACGACCGCTCCGGCCTTCGCATCTTCCGATGCTACAAACGCGACACCGGCACCGACTACGTGATAGCCCCGCGCGACGAGGTGGCAGAGAAGCGCCCAAGCTGAGCACAACCATCTGAGAGTCGCCCTTTCGTACCTCCTCATTCCGCATCATCTAATGCTCATGGACCACTGAGTCCTACAAGGTTTCCTCCGAGGGCTCCAATGACACTGGATGACACAAGCCTCTGTGCGTCTAAGGGTTGGAGACACTGTGGGCCTTCCTGGACCCAGCACTACATCTTAGTGAGATTCTCAAGCGATCGTTGACTGGCGCATGTGGATATGTTACCATATACTCGAGTGGGGCACAAATCCTTCAGGACTTAGAACTCGTACCTAACTCGTTTTTGACTTTGGCGCTTTTTGCAGGAGGGGCACACTGCACTCAAGCCTATCTTGAACGGGACCTGACACCTCCGACCATACGGGTGAGCTATATACTCAGTGTAGTTTTGCCCCAAGATGGCGTTCATTCCACCTTGCCAACGAAGTCAAGCCGATTCCTAATCGGGTTGAACCCGAAAACGTTCGCACGTGCGGACAATCTACATGGAGGTGTGTAGGTGAGGAGAATTCTATTCGTTACCCTAATCCTGTTCTGGGCGGCCCAGGCTGTATCAAGCCAGAGCCACCTGAACAGGGATCTGCCGAACGGGAATGATCAGGTCAATGAAGAGGCTGGTATTGCCCCACTCGGCTCCGAAGAAGTAGTGGTCCAAGGCACAGTCTCTGCGGGTGGCACACCGCTGATTGATTTGACTGTGGTGTTCCTCGACGAAATGGACGATGTGAAAGGAGTCGTATTCACAGATAGTCTGGGCAACTACCAGTTCGTGCCGCACTCTCGAACCACGTATACAGTCGTCGCAAGTCCGCCGCCTGGATTCGACGGGGATGAGGTTGCGAGGGCGATAAGGCCGACCGGCTCCCTCTTGAACTATGATATCCAGTTTCAGAAGCTCAACCCTGGCTCCGTGCCGGGTACAAAGGGAGATCCTCTTCGAAGTACGTGGTGGTGGAAAATCTATCTGGCAGACGTCCAATATGATGGGCCTAGACTGGACTTCTTCACTCAGGCGGATGTCGATAACTGGGGTCAGTTCATTTATGATACGTACTTCGCCGCCGATGACGCGACAGCCATCAGGGTTAGCGACGTGACGTATGTCGGAAGCCCGCCTTCCGCGATGCAGTTTCGCGACGTAGTCTACACAATGCTGGACAGCGACCAAGAGACGCTCGAGTCATCCACCAAGCGTCACCTTCTTGCCAACATGCTCAATCTGGCGGCTGGCTACATGAGCGAGCATCGGATCGTTACCGAGGACAATGTCACCGCCATCCAAGCCATCAGGCAGTTCGTTGGCTGGTTTCACTCCGGTGACCGTGACAGAATGCTCTGGGCACATCATTATCTGCGGGACATCACGCTGGGTAAGATACTCCCCGCGGGGTTGATCGATGTCATTCCGACCGGCCTAACGGTGTCGCCAGAGTCTCTGCAATTCGACGAAGTCGGCGAGACCGGCCAGCTCACGGTTACTGGTCTCTACTCCGATGGTACGAGCCAGGACATTACGCTGGGCTCAAGTGGCACATCCTACAGCACTGACGATCCCGATGTGGCGTCGGTAGGCCCTGACGGGCTGGTGAGCGCGACCGGCGGTGGTACCACCCTGATTATCGCCACTAACGGAGTATTCTCTGACACAGCCGAAGTTACGGTCAGCTTGCCCGTCAACTTGGTAGGTGTATCGGTTACCCCAGAGACCGTAGAGTTTTCCAGCCTCGGTGAACG
>WJKG01000251.1 GCA_014729205.1 candidate division GN15 bacterium
ATCTGGGGCTCCTTATCTTTGCCCTGCACGACGGGCTCGAAATGATACGCTTTCATTTCGGCAACAAGGTGAAGCTGGAATCCCTCATTGATCTGGCCGAGATGTTGACCGACCCTGACAGTTCGGCCAAATCAGGTAGACGAGAATCGCACAACGGACCAAAGAAAGGAAAACGACGTGAGTCACAGCGGCGGTAGAACGATATCGCATCCACCTCGTTGTCTGGTTATGCTGGTTACCGCACTCGGTGTGTTGACCCTGATTGCTTCAAGCGTCACGGCCGAGACCGTACTGACCCTCCAGAAGGCCCGAACTCAGGCCCTGGAGCACAACCGGGATTACCTGTCGGCGAAGCAGGATGTCCGTCTGGCCGAGACCGAGGTAAGCAGGACACTCGCCGATGCTCTGCCACAGATGAGCCTCGATGCCGGCTATACGCGGAATATCGAGTCGCCATCGTTTTTCTTCTTCGACGAGAGTGGTAACGCAACTGAGATTCGCACGGCCACCGATAATGCCTACCAGGCCGCCATCAGCTTGCGTCAGCCTGTCTGGCAGGGTGGCAAGGTGTTCACAGCCTACGCGATTTCCAAACTGTACCGCAAGTACTCAAAGGCTATCGCCCAGCAGGTCGAAGATAACGTTCTCTACAACACCGATGTCCTGTTCTTCCAGGTTATGCTCGACCGGGCCAATCTCGAGACCTACCGGGCGGCCTACGAGAACAATGTCGCCAACCTTGGGGTGGTAGAGAAGAAGTTCGAGAAAGGACTCGTTTCACGCTACGAACTGCTCCGTGCCCGAGTGGAGAAGGCCAACCTCGAGCCAATGATACTTCAGGCCGAGTCCGTGATGCGGCTATCCGAGAAGCGCCTTAAGAGTTTCCTGGGGTTTGACCTGCAGAAGCCGATCGAGATCATAGAGCCGGTAGCTGATACCTCTCTTGCGGGACTGCCCTCCATGGAGACCCTGGTGGACTCCGCTATGTCACGCCGGCCCGAAGTTCATCAGGCCGACCTGACCGTTGACATCAGTCAAAAAGCTATCAGAGTGGCCCAGGGTGGCTACTTCCCGAATATCGATCTGGTCAGTGCGTACCAGTGGCAGGGCCAGTCGGACGACTTCGATTTGTCGCAGAACAACACTCGGTCCTGGACTGCCGGCATTCAGCTCAGCTTCCCGTTTTTCGAAGGCGGTCGGACCCGCGCCGAGGTCGGCGCCGCCAGGGCGGACCACAATAAAGCACGTCTCAACGAAGCGCAGGTGAAAGACGACATCCGGCTGGAGGTCGAAGCTGCCTACGATCGGTTGATACAGGCCAAGAAGTCACTCGATGCTCAGATGGAAACCATCGCGCAGGCCGAGGAAGGACTGCGAATCGCCACCCTCAGTTACGAGCAGGGTGTCGGCACGCAGCTCGAGATGATTTCGGCGCAGACCGCACTCACGCAGGCGCGTCAGTCGCTGGCGCAGGCCATGTTCTCATTTAGACAGGCACGATCTGATCTGAAACGGGCCACAACCCTTGATATTGAATCTTTTTTGGAGCGATAGACAAGACATGAGACAGAGACTTATCAGTGGGATTGTACTCCTCGCCACTCTCGCCTTGACGGCCTGTGGTGACCAGGAGGCTGAACCGGAAGCAAACCCGAGCGATTTGGCTACCTCGGTACGCGGCACACTCCTCGAGCCGGCCAATGAAGCCGTCGTCCGTACCTACACCGCGACACTCGAAGGCGAAAAGCAGGCTGTTCTCTATGCGCGCCTGTCCGAAGCCGTCGACAAGGTACACGTCGAGGAAGGTGACCGTGTTGAGGCCGACCAGGTTGTTGTATCGCTCGACAAGCAAGGCGCCACGTCCGGCTATCGGGCGGCACTGGCACCCTTCCAGAACGCCAAGAAGCTCTACGAAAAGATGAAGTACCTGTATGAGGAAGGCGCCGTCAGCGAAACCGAATTCGACGAGGCGGAGACCGCCTACGAATCTACCAGGGCTCAACTGGAGTCGATCGAGAAGATGCTCGATGTCCGCTCACCGATCGCCGGCGAGGTCACCAGTATCAATGTTTCAGAGGGCGACTTTGTGCAGATGGGACAGCACCTGGCGACCGTTGCCAGTACCGGACGCCTCCGGGCTAAGTTCCCCGTCAACGCCACCGAGGTGCAGGAGTTCCAGGTGGGCGATGAGGTCATCCTGACATCCGAGGTTGCCGGCGATACCGCGGTCGGCAGCGTTGTGTCTATCGCGCGTTCGGCCGATCCGCTTACCAGGGCGTTTATGGTGGAGACGCAATTCGACAATCCTGAAGGCATTTTCCACCCGGGTACGTTCGTGCGTATCAAGTACATCCTGGACCGGCTGGAGAACGTCCTGCTGGTTCCGCGCACAGCTGTGCTGGTCCTCGACGGTACCCCGACGGTGTTCACGGTCAGTGACAGCGTTGCTCATGCCAACGAAGTAACGATGGGTGCCGAGGTGAACGGTCATGTGGTCATTACCGCCGGTCTGAAGGCAGGGGATACCGTGGTCGTGCTCGGTCAGGATTATCTGAACGACGGTGCCCGGGTTCGTATCTCGGAACTGAGTGAGTAAGCATCATGAAGATATCAGACATTTCCATACGTCGCCCCGTCTTCGCCACTATGATGATCCTGGCCCTGTTGGTGCTGGGCTGGTTCTCATACGAGCAACTGTCCGTGGAGCTCTTCCCCGAGGTCGACTTCCCCTTCGTGGTTGTGCAGACCGTCTATCCCGGAGCTTCCGCCGAGACCATTGAGACGGAGGTAACCGAGAAGATCGAGGAAGCGGTCAACCGCATATCCGGCATTCGGCATATTACGTCGCAATCAAGAGAGGGGTACACGTTTACCTTCATTGAGTTTGACCTCGAGATCGACGGTGCCGTAGCCTCGCAGGATGTACGTGAAAAGATCTCGCAGGTCCGGGCCGATCTGCCGGAGGATATCGAAGAACCAATCGTCAGCCAGTTCGATCCGCAGTCTCAGGCGGTGATGTCAATCTCCGTATCCGGTCGACGCACCCCGCGCGAGATCACACAGCTTGTCAAAGACCGTATCCGACCGCGACTCGAAGCCGTCAGTGGCGTCGGTTCGGTCGAGTTGATCGGTGGCAGCGAACGGGAAATCCTGGTAATGCTGGACCCCAATCGAATGGAGAGCCACCAGGTGTCGGTGGGCGATATCGAAAACGCCATCATGCTCTCCAACATGGAGATACCCGGTGGGCGAGTCGATGAAGCCAGCCAGGAGTACCTGCTCCGTCTGAAGGGACGGCTGCAGTCCGTCCGCGAGTTCAACGATATCATTGTCAGACGCCATCAGGGAATACCGGTCTATCTCTCCGATGTCGCCGTCGTCCGCGATACTATAGCCGAACAGCGCTCGATCTCGACGCTCAACGGCAGGCCGGCGGTAGCACTGAACGTAATCTCGCAGTCGGGAGCCAACGTGGTTGACCTCGCCGATGGCGTCAAGGCAACCATCACTGAGCTGCAGGCCGAGCTGCCTCCCGATATGGCGATGGAAGTCGTCAACGACAACTCGGTCTTCATCACTGACTCCATCCATGAGATCCTGTTCAACATCCGGTTCGGTACGCTGCTGGCAGTCATCGTGATCTTCCTGTTCTTGCTGGATCTCAGGCCGACCATCATTACCGGTCTGTCGATTCCCATTTCGATTATCGCCACCTTCACCATCATGAATTTTCTCGGGTTCACGATCAACTTCATGACATTGCTGGGCTTATCGCTGGCTGTAGGGATTCTGATCGATGACTCCATCGTGGTGGTGGAAAATATCTACCGACGCATGCAGACCGGTGAGAAACCAATGGTTGCTGCCTTCCTTGGTGCCAAGGAAATCGGATTGGCCGTGGCTGCTACCACGTTTTCCATTATGGTCGTGTTCCTGCCGGTGGCCTTCATGGAGGGTATAGTCGGCCGGTTCTTCTACCAGTTTGGCATCACTGTCGCGTTCGCGGTGCTCATTTCGCTGTTTGTTGCCTTTTCGCTGGTGCCGATGCTTGCCGCCCGGTCTGGACTGCCATCAGAGGACCCGAAAGACCTCGACCCCGCCCGCGCCAGAGGCTGGCGCAAACTCTGGTTGCAGGTGCGCAGGCCGCTGTCGATCTGGAACCGCGCTTTCGATTCGCTCAATCCCCGGTACCGTCGCATGCTGGCCTATGCCCTCAGGCACCGCCTCCTCGTGGGCATTATCGCCACGGTCGCCTTCGCGGCCGCCATTGCCGCTGTCCCTTTGCTCGGCGTGGAGTTCATGACCCAGACCGACCAGGGCAAAATGTACGTTTCCTTCGATACACCTCCGGGAACGGACCTTGAAGAAACGCACCGCCGCGCCAAAGAGATAGAAGAAGTTATCAGCCGTCGTGACGAGGTCCAGAACATGTTCCTGACCATCGGCGGCGAAAACACCCCCGTGAACGAAGGCACTCTCCTGGTGTTGCTCTCGGATGCCGCCAAGCGTGAACTGTCGGCCCAGCTACTCGTTGATACTGTGCGCAAGTACGTCAAGACTGTCCCCGGCGTGAACACATCCGTTGCCCTGGAGCAGGCCGAGGGCGGTTCTGAGAAGCCTGTCGAACTCTCCATCCGTGGTGAGAATCGCGATGAGCTCCGCCGTTTGGCATATAAGGTGCAAGCCCTGCTCGGTACCATCCCCGGCGCGACCGATGTCGATAACACCCTCGAGGAAGGGTCTCCGGAACTGCATATCGATGTTGACCGCAAGCTGGCCGATGATCTCGGGCTCAGTATCGGTTCCATCTCGCAAACCATTCGCTCACTCGTTGAAGGCGATGTCATTACCCAGTACAAGGAGGGCGACGAGCAGTACGATGTGCGCATTCGGGTTGCCGAGGACTACCGCGATTCCGATGAGGCCATCGGCCGCTTGCTGGTAGCGTCCAATAAGGACGTGCCCGGGAAAGAAACATTCCTGGTGCCGATATCACGAGTTGCCGAACTGGAGAAGACCACCGCGATCGGCGAGTATCAGCGGTTCGATCGCCAGCCAGAAGTGCGAGTCAATGCCAACGTGCTCTCCGGGTACTTCGCCGGTACCGTCACCAACCAGGTCATGGCTGTCGTCGATACCGCCGTTCAGCTTTCACCCGGATACGTGATCGCACCGGTCGGCACCCAGGAAATCATGGAGGAGTCATTCACCAACATCTTCCGGGCCTTGATCCTGTCGGTCATATTCATTTATCTGTTGCTGGCCTCGCAGTACGAGTCATTCTGGGATCCACTGTCCATCATGCTGTCGCTGCCGCTCTCGCTGGTCGGTGCTGTCCTGGGCCTTCTGGTGTTCAATTCCGCCCTGTCCATTATGTCGCTGATTGGCATTGTAATGCTCATGGGACTGGTGACGAAGAACGCTATTCTGTTGATTGATTTCGTGAAACAACGCCGAGAAGAAGGTGTTGATAGGAACGAAGCTATATTGCAGGCAGGCCCTATCAGGCTCAGACCGATCCTGATGACCACCTTTGCCACCGTGTTCGGTATGCTGCCGCTGGCGCTCGGTATCGGACCTGGCGCGGAGCTTCGCGCTCCCATGGCGCGCGCCGTCATCGGCGGTATGCTGTCCTCGACACTGCTGACCCTCGTCGTGGTGCCGGTGGTGTATACGATTATTGATGACGTTGTCGGATGGATCGGTCGCAAGATCGGCGTGAAGCTGCAGTCTGAGGGACCGCTCGAAATCGAGATCGAAAAAGAGCAGGTAGTGCATGATCGAACTGGTAGCTCCCAGTAAGGAGCTCGGCTACAGCAACATCTTTCTGGATTTCCTGGCCGATATCGGGTCGGCCAGGCATTTCTATTTGGCACCCGGGGTGGTCAAGGTGGCCCACGAACTCGACCAGCTCGAGTTCGACCGTAAGTGGATCGTACAAACGCTCCGCCGCCAGAACGAAGCACTCGGCGCCCCG
>WJKG01000252.1 GCA_014729205.1 candidate division GN15 bacterium
CTTGGACCCAATGGGCAATCGCAGTGGCCACCGTAGGTTTCATGGCAATCCTTGCGGCGTTGCACGGCCGAAGGGTTCGAGCAGCTTGGGCGTCGCTCTTCGTAACCGGACTGTCCCTGGCTCTGCTGTCTTGTGATTTCACCTGGCAAGCAATTGCAATCCCCGGCGGGACCCTTGGTTGCCTGGCATTCTCAGGCGTAAGTGTCGCGTTACTCCTGGCGTTCTTGACCTTGTGCCCTGCCGGTAGCAATCACGCCTACCGAGGTTTCGTCAGAGTCAGCCGGCCGTCGACGAACATCGGTTTCGAACGATTCGTGCTGGCGAACCGGTCGCGGCCCAGCGAGAAGACACTCCGGAACGCCCTCATCCAGTACGGCCTCAACCCGGACGAATGACAGGGCAACGAGTCGCCATGTGCGTGTGGCCAATCATCACGTTGGTCACGCTGGGCGGGCTGTTTTCGCCCGGGTGCCGCGTTCGTCCCGGGGGGACAACCACCGAGGAAAGTACGGTCACCCTGGCCCGGGTTCGGACGATCAACGTCGACGAACGGTTCAGCCGGAAGGACATCGCATGGATCCTGGCCACACCTGGCGGATTCGATCACCTCGCCGTTGAGCACTCTGGAATTGGCACCAATAGTGCCTTCTTCGGTGTTGGAGGCGATGTGCCATCCGCCATCATCGGGGATTGGTTTGAACTCGAGTCGCTACCCGACGACGGGTCCGACCCGATCGCCGCTTGGATTCTCGAAAACCCGAATCCGGGAGAGGTCGGAGTCCTCACCATCGGGGACTCCCTCTGGGCCATTCGATGTGAACAAACGATTCGACCGAGCGCCAGAGTCGCCCATGGGTGGCCCGATTCAGGGATCCTGGCAGTGACTAGCCGCGGTGGTGCTGCTTTCCAAGTAGTCGCCAGACCCGATGAGGTACTCCTCGCCCTCGAACGAGATCTCGATGCCTCTGGGCCTTTGGCGTTTCGGACGACGTCCCAGTGGTTGGGGTTCGCCGATTCCATCGACTCTCGGCTGCTTCGCCTCAGGATCCTCGTCCGGAGCGGAATGCAGAACTCAGAGAACCACGTGATGGCGGTGAGTACAGCCTACTTCAATGACGCGCTGCAGCTATCCACCGAGCTTCGGATCAACGACCGATTCCGCGGCTTGCTGCTCGCGAAAGCCAGCGACGATCTCCAGCACTCATTGCGCCCACACGATGCCGTTGCCCTCATCGCGAGATTCGCCCCAACCATGAACGGCGAGGCGCGATACCATGCCCTCTGTTCCTTGGGTGACGCTCTTCACGATCTCGGTCGATATCGAGACGCGATGAGCTCCTATTCGGCGGCACTGCTGTTGTCCGACAATCTGGGGCACGTCCATGGCAGCAATGTCCACCTCCTCATGGCCGACTCGCTGGCCCACCTCGACAGGAAACACGAAGCGCTAGAGGCCACCCGGCAGGGGCTCCATTTCGCCCAAGACAAAATGCACACGGATGATGAAGTCGACGCGCTCCATCACGAAGCCGTCTCCCTGATCGCGTTGGGCGACTACCAATCAGCTGAGCAGGTTCTGGATCGCGCATTCGAGCTCGCTGCAGATCCACTCGTGGACTCGAACGACACAAGGCGCCTTCATTGGCAGAGGCTGGCCATTGAATCCCACATCGGGAAACCTGAGACCCAGATCGAAGTCATCGACACCATTCTGCAAGAGCTGCCCAACAATGCAGCGGACCCAGCCCGGCAGTCAATCCTCTCCAGGTCAGCCGCCGCCATGCTCCCGATCGACGAATCCGCCGCTCTCGAGCTGATGACCTCGGCAATGGACCTGGAATCCGCCAGCCCAGTCGACCACGTTGATCTCGCAGCCGAGATCTCATTCCTCAAGTGGACGCTCGAGTCCGGAAGAGGAGCCGCCCTCGCAAGGCGGATCGGGGAGGACCTCTACGACAGCTTCGACGCCGGCACCAAATGTCACGAACCATTTCGCTCTACCAACTACAAACAGTCCGAACAAGAGGCTCTGTCGATGGCATTGAGGTACTACTGGGCGATAGGGGACGCGAGCCGAGCACAGAGAGCGGCCGAGAGGATTGCAGGCCGCCACATCCTCAGGACACTTCGGTCGGTGGAACTCGGTGGATACTCGATATCAGAGATAGTGGCTGACATCGTGAGCGCCCCGGCCTCCAACGGCCACTCCGTCGACATCCACTTCGATTCGACCCAACTGGGTCCCGATGGCCCTCGAAACCGGCACCTCGAGTCAGTCGTGGCTGGAGACTACGACAGTGTTCTCGCCATATTGAACGGCGATGACCCTTATCCATATGGCGATGTCTTGGGTCCATCTGACCTGTTCGTGACCTACGTGGCGGCCGGACCAGAAATTCTCGTCCTGTGGTCCTGGCAGGGTCAATCTCGAATCGAGTCGATCGCGACCTACGGGGCAGAACCAGCGGCGACGGTGAGAACGCTCGTCAACGAAATCGAGATCGGGCCACGGACACCCCACACCGTCCGCCGAGAAATGCTCATCAGGAGGCTCTCCGACATCCTCTTGGAGCCGATCGCGCCATACATCGCCCAAGCCGATCGACTGCTCGTCGCGACAGGGTCGGTGACCCAGGAATTGCCATTCACCGCCCTGGTTCTGGGACCCGGCCCGATCGGATCATGGATCCCGGTCATCTCAGTCGAGACCGGTTTGCCGGTGTCTCTTCCCGAGGCCTCGAAGACGCGCCCGCCCAAGGGAGCAAGCGCACGGCTCATCGGCGACCCGAATGGTGACCTGGTCGCGACACGGTCGGTACTCTCACGGCTCGGAGAGATCCCAGGATTCGATGCCGCCCTGGGTCACCGTGCGACACGCGACGAGGTGTTTCGGAATCCCCGACCCATCGCGCTGCTTCACATCGACACGCATGCAGCAGCTAGCCAAGGAAGCACCCCTGGCGCACGACTCCAGCTCGTCGACGGCTGGCTTGAACCGAACGCATGGCTGGCGGGCCGGCGGTCGCCCCCGTGGATGACTTCGGTTGTTGCTTGCAGAGCATCGGCATTCGACCAAAACCACTTCGGTGATCTGGACCTACGGAACCTTGCGGGCATCTTGGTGGCGACCGGTTCTCAATGGGTTCTCACCACCAAACACAAGGTCTCGGACGAAGCATCGGCCGCATTCATCGATCGGTATTTCACACGCGTGTTCGTTGACGAAAACGAACCGGATATTGCGTTCCAGAACACGATCGCTGAATTCGTGGACGAAGAGTGGGGATTCGGCAGGGAGTGGGAGAGCTTCAGCCTATCATTTGGTGGGCACGCTCATGGGAGGACCCGATGATCGCGTCAGGTGCTAGCCAACGACACAACGGAACCGAAGATCGCCAAAACCATCCGAGTTGGCTGAAGCCAACCATCGCAGCGATTGGCCTCGCTGGAATCCTCGGATACTGTGGATACGCCGCCAACGCCGTCCGCTATTCGATGCTCGGTGTCCCGCACCTCTGGGTCCCGGTCGAAGTCTCCGTGAAAGGCGGTGTCTCCATGCTGACAACCTCGGCAATGGCAACCCCGCTAATCCTTGATTTCTTTCGTATCGAACCGCTTCATACCCTGGCGATCCTTGCGGCAACCGCGGTGTTCGTCTTGGGCACACTACAGCTCAGCGATCCAGCATCTCGAGTTCACCAGTGGCTGCGTCGCATGCTTCCCAAGGTACCCGCGCCGTGGCTCGCTCTCGGTGGCGATCTACTCTTCACCATCGCCTGTCTCCGCCTTCTGCAGACCATGGCGCCGGTGTTCCACGTCCAGGACCTTTTGAGTCACCCGCAGGTGTTGCTGAGCCCTGAGAGTCGCTATCTCGCCCAGCTGATCGAGTCCAGCGCTGGTGATCAGCTGACCCTCAGGTTCTTTGGATTCGTCCTGGCACTCCTGATGTTGTGGCTAGTGCGAACCAGGATAACGGCATCCAGCCCGGCGCCCCAACCCCGTGGCCTCCCCGGCTTCGCGCGTAGGTCGGTTGTGTCGTTGGGGACGGCATGCCTCGTGCTCTCGACACTCGGGCTCCCTGCCATGTATGCCCCATGCAGTACGGTCGCGCCCGTGCCCATCGTCGACCTGAGCATTTCGACCGACGGCGGCCAACAAGGGCGCATCGCCGGGGCACTCATATCCCATGACACCGATTGGTTCGTCGTCTACGAATCGGAACCCAGGGCTGTTCGCATGGTGCCGAAAGACGCAATCGAAACGGCTTCCGTGCTTCGGCGGCAATCACCGTTCGAGGTCAGAATGACTCCAGGGGGTACACAGTGAATCAAGTGTTGCGAACCGTGGGCGGGTTCTTGGTTCTCGCCGTCGCCCTTGCCTCTGTCTTCGGCGCCATCGCCTGGTTGTCGCGAGCGCCAGCGGAATCTGTCTACTCGACAGAAGTTC
>WJKG01000253.1 GCA_014729205.1 candidate division GN15 bacterium
ACCATGCGGTTGCATCCAGATTGTCGTCATTCCTGTAGCAGAATAGAATCGTCGCAGCAACCGCCACGTAGGCGGCAACAGACCAAATCAGTACCTTCTTGGGTGATTTCCATTGCGAAGCTGCCAGACTTGAAATCAGTGCCACTACGATGACACCTACGTACAGCGCTGTCACTTCTTCCCCCTTTCGCTGCAATCAGCAGCAATGCTGCCTAAAATATACTGAACCCGAAGTACTTCTTCGGGTCTTTCTGGATGTCCGCCACCAGGTTGTTCACCCGGTCAACCAGCTCCACCACCTCCGTATACAATGCCGTGTCGTTTACCAGCAGCCCCATACTTCCCTCGGCCCGGTCGATCTTGTGCATAATCGTATCCAGCTTGGCCGTGCTCGAGTTCAGGTTGTCATACAACTTGGGATCGTTCATCAAACGACCAATCGTCCCCTCGTTTTGCTCCACTCGCTCGGTGAGATTCGCCACCGACTGCGCGGTCTGTTCCAGCGAACCGGTGATTCGCTCCTGGTTCTTCTGCAACGCGGCCGACAAACTCGTCAGGTGCGCCGCCAGGTTGGTCAACTCGGCATAGAGGGTATCGTTGACCGCCAGTTGTCCCAGCGTTCCCTCGCCACGGTTCATCTTGCCGATCACGCCATCGAGATTATTCACCAGCGTGCGTGCTTCCCCAATTGCGGCCTCACCTTCGGCAAACATGGCACCGGCACTCCCGGCATCGCGCGTGGGGACTGTCGTGCCCGGCACCAAGGCAGCATTTTCCGGCGGCCCCGGCACGATATCTACGAATTTATCACCGATCAGGCCGATTGTCCCCAGTGCCACCGTGGTCCCTTCGGTCATCATATCCCAGACACCGGACTTGACTTTGCACGTCACCTCTACCTGCCGCAAGGAATCCAGGTTCGCGAACTGCACACCGGTTACATTCCCCACCTCGACTCCGGCCATCCACACCGGCGATCCGGGCAACAGGCCGTTCACATCGGCAAAGTAACACATGAACTCCGTCTTCGACTCGAATATAGAAGCACCCGTTCCGGCCAGTGTCGCCCAGAGCGCACCCGCTACCGCGAACAAGAGCACTATGCCAACCTTTAGATTCCCCCAACCGATATTGATAGTTCGTTTCATCCTCGTCTTTCCTCCGGCCCTCAAACGACCACGGGGCCGCTATTATCTTCACGGGCACCACCGCCCATTCTTCGTTCAGTACCTCATGAACTCCTGCCGCACTACTTCATCGAATGACTCCTTGAACGGCCCCAGGAAACTCTGTACTCGCGGATCGGGGCAGTCGCGAAGCTCCCTCAAGCTACCATCGAACGCCACCGCTCCATCGACAATCACGATAAAACGCCGCGACAATGACACCGCATCGGCAATCTGGTGCGTCACCACGATCGAAGAAATGGAGCGCTCCGACTGCAGCTTTTGTATCAATGCCAGGACCTTGCTTGTTGCCTGCGGATCCAGGCCGGTAGTGGGTTCATCGTACAACATGATCTGTGGGTCCGTGGAAAGCAGTGCCCGGGCAATCGCCACTCGCCGCTGCATTCCACCAGAGAGCTGCTCGGGGAGCACGTCGACAATCTCATCCGGCTTCAGTCCGACAAACCCCAGAATCTCGCGCACCCGAGCATCAATCTCCTCCAGGCTGGCATTCGTATGCTCCAGCAGATAGTAGCCGACATTCTCCGCCACATTCAAGGAATCAAACAGGGCGCCATCCTGAAACACCATCCCGATCTTCTTGCGAATCTGTCGCTTCGTTCTGATATCCAAATGACAGATATCGCGATGGTCGACAATTACCTCACCCTCCTGCGGGCACTCCAGGCCGAGAATCAGCCGAAGGATGGTCGACTTCCCCGACCCCGATGGTCCCAGGATCACGACCGACTCCGAATCCTCCACACGGAATGACACATTCCGGAGGATCGGTCGCTCGTTGTAAGCGAAATGCACACCGCGTAACTCGATCATATCCAGCCCTTAATGAGGCTGCCGACAATCTTGGTCAGCATGAAATTGACGATCAATATCACAATCGAAGACATGACCACCGACTCCGTAGTCGCCTTGCCAACGCCTTTGGTACCGCCGGTGGAGGAGAATCCCTTATAACACGAAATGAACGCGATTATCAGCGCGAAAGCGACCGGCTTGATTATGCCCATAAACAGATTCCCGAACACCAGTCGATCGCGCACGTTGGTCCAGTACAATGACGATGGCACATTGGCCACCAGTTCGCCGATCATCCAACCGCCGAGTATCGCGACCGCATCGCAGATAATCGTGAGTGCCGGTACCATGATCAGCAGCGCCCACAGTCTCGGTACGGTGATCTTCTTGACCGGGTCGATACCGAATGCAATCATGGCATCGATCTGGTTGGAGGACTTCATGGCACCGATCTCGGCGGTGATCCCGGCGGATACCCGCGCGGCAACCATTAAACCCGTCAACACCGGCCCCAGTTCGCGGAAAATGGCAATAGCGAGAATCCGCCCCAGGTAGTTCTTGGCGCCGAAGTCGGCCAACTCCTGGCTGAAGGCAATCGCAAACCCCTGGCCGGCGAAAGCACCGGCAAGGATTATCAAGTACAGCGAGCCCACCCCTACCAGATACAATTGCTCCTGGAATTCCCTCAGATAGATCGGCCGGGTGAACTGAGCACCGATCATGCGCAGCGAAAACAGAAACAGCCGCTGTAGCTCCAGCGCAAACCGCTTGAGCCAGTTGTTCAACCGTAAGAGTATGGACAGCCTTCCTTTCTTGTCGGGAGTCTATTGTAGCCGCCAACCTCCTGCAAGTCAAGACCAAACGCCGCTTTACCGCTGCGGCACTGTTTGTATATTGTTACAAACAACCACCGCGTCCGGATCGTTCAATCACGTGCGAGGACGTGCCCGGACAGATATGACAGATAACCAACAGGCGGAGCCCATGAACCAGCAGCAGCCGAACAGCACCAATCCGACCCAACCAAAAGCCCACGCCGTTGCCCTGTTCTCCGGCGGTCTCGACTCTGCCCTGGCCATCTTGTTGTTGCTCAGGCAGAATATCGAGGTCACCGCCCTTACCTTCATGACACATTTCGGATGCGACCTGCAGGACCGTTCCTCCTGCGGCTCCAACCCGTACCCTACCGCCGAGAAGTACGGGTTCCGCGTTAAGCTGATGCATCTCGGGGAGAAATTCGTCGACATCGTGAAGAACCCAAAATACGGGCGCGGCAAACACATGAATGTCTGCACCGACTGCCGGATCCTGATGCTTTCCGAGGCGCGCGAGTTCATGGAGATGATCAACGCCGATTTCGTTGTTACCGGCGAGGTAATCGGCCAGCGGCCTATGTCACAGGTGAAAGACAAGCTCAACCTCACCGAAAAAGAAGCCGGCTTGCGCGGCAGGCTGCTTCGCCCCCTCTCTGCCAAGCTGCTCAAACCCACCGAACCCGAACTGGCGGGACTGGTCGATCGCGAGCAACTCGAAAGTATCAGCGGCCGTTCGCGCAAGCGCCAGCTGGAACTGGCCGAGCAATTCGGTCTTGAGGATTTCCCGTCACCCGCCTCCGGTTGCCTGCTCACCGATGAAGGCTATTCCAACCGTCTGCGTGACCTGCTCGCGCATACCGAATCCGTCAGCTTCAACGATCTCAACCTGCTTCGGGTCGGTCGACACTTCCGGCTGAACCCGTCGGCCAAGGTCGTGATTGGCCGCAACGAGCAGGATAACAACCTGATCGACGCCTACCGCGAACCGCATCACCACCGACTCGAAGCACTCGATATTGGCTCTCCGGTGGGACTACTGATAGGTAGTGCTAATAAGGACACCCTCAGCAAGGCAGCCATGGTCCTCGCCCGCTACACCTCCGCCAAACACCAGCCGACGGTCCGGGTGACAGTCTTCGAGCCGAACAGCGACAAGCAGCACGATATCGAGGCGCCCCCTGCCCGCGATGAAGACCTGCAGCATGTGATCATCAAGTAGGCACCCGATTCGCACAAAAAAAGGATCCCGACGCGTAGCGTCGGGACCTCTCTCTCCTCACCTGCCAGGGAACTCTTTCGAGTTTTCTCGATTGCGATTACGTAGACCACGGTCCATCTAAGTATCAACAGGCTGCGGAACCGGTGGTTGTTCGCCCTGACAGCCTATATAGTAATCAAATCCCGTGCCGAACTTCAGGTGATCGGTATAAGCGCTTAATCAATAGATACTTAGTGTCTGTTCACGGAGTCCAGACAGCGGCGCATCAGACGCCAAACGCAGGATTTGGCGGCAAATCAGGCGCAGAAACTGCTGCCGGTCGCTCACCTGCAGTGGAATGGGTCTCAGAAAGTGTCAGAGCAGACGGAGGACATGTGTGCGAATGGCAAAGGAGAAGGCTCTTTCCGTGACCACCAGAAAGAGCCTTTCCTGCGAAACTATGTGCGTGTACGATCTATCGTACTACATATTGCTTTCTTGCGAAAAACGTATAAAGCCAACCTTTCAGATGCAATCCAAGCGGCTGGACGATTACTTGAGCAGCATCATCTTCTTGGTCTCGGACTGACCTTCAGCCTCGAGCTTGTAGAAGTAGACGCCACTGGCAAACGAGCCAGCATCCCAGACCACAGAATTCTCACCGCTCTGGCCTTTGCCCTGGAAGGACTCGACGCGCTGACCGGCAATGTTGTAAATGTCGAGCGTATAGTCGCTTTCCTTAGTCAGGCTGAAGCTGAGAGTGGTGGTCGGGTTAAACGGGTTCGGGTAGTTCTGGTTCAGTCCAAAGGTACCCGGGACAGTCTCGGCAGCCACACCGGACAGCGAAACCGAAACGCGATCGAACTCCGGACGCTCGGCACGAAGACCGGTCGGCGAGGAATCGTCATGATAGACGAACATCAACTCGTGATCCGGATTCTTCAGCGTGACCGCTTCCAGCTCGACATCGGTAACACTGGCATCCTTGACCTCGAAGATCAAGTTGGCAACAGTGCCCGTGCCAGCCTCCAGATCGGGCGCCTTGGTGGCCGAGATCTGCGGCAGTAATCCAATGACAACACGATTGTTCTCGTTGTCGATATTCGCAATCTTCAACTGGAAATAGTCGACGCGAGTATCGGCAAACGACACCTCTTTCAACGTCACACCCTCGGAAAACTCCAGCGGGATGTTGACTGCAGCGAGGTTGTCTTCGTTGGTGATATTCAACGGGACAACGATCGTATTGGCGTCCTTGGCTTTCGCTTTGGCTACCTCGAACTGGTGATAACCACCGGCGAAGATCATACTCGGTACGACCATGATCGCCGTCAAGATCACCAGCATGCGTAGACGTTTAGACAAGGTTCACCTCCTCAAGTTATACTATGTTTACTTCCCATGGGCTGCGTCCATGCCGCAATCCCTTGCGATAAGACAGCCGCAATAGCTTCGTAATACGAACGAACTCTTTGTTTACTTGCCTTTTGGAACTCGATCTGTGTGGGCGGTGAAGTGATTGAGGAATGTGCTATCGTCACACATATAATACGTACTCACGTGCGTTTATGTCAAGAAATTATCCTGCTGTGTGTCGCTAACCAATTCCCTGTCAGACCTTTCCCGCAATGTGCTGAGCGTGATCGGGCGTTGGCAGACGCCCGGAATATCGTCCCTTCACTAGCTACTACACATCAACTATGGGGCAGTTCCCATTCTAACACCAAAAAAACAGAGAATAATCCGGGAAAAGAGTTCCCGCCGCTTGGCGCAGACTGTGCGACCTCCCCTCGACTTTCCACGCCTGGTCCCCGCACGCCCTGCGCTCGTTCGGTGCCCAACCGCTTGCGGTGGATAGTGTGGTGGTACTGGTCTCACGACCATTTAGGTCCAGGCGGTCAGGTCACTCGCAAGCCCTGACCCAGCAGACTCTCTCAACAGACCCCGAGCTGTGGGAACCAGGGGGAATCAAGAAAACCGTTGACAGTTGAGTCAATGTTTATTCTATTACTATTGACGCATGCGATGATTCGAAACTGTAATGGCTCGCAGCTTCCGATCACATCGCGGGGGCGTCTCTAACGCACGCCAAGCCAAAGAGAAGACATCCGCCATGTCGGCCGCAGTGGTACTCCGGTGCTGCCGGGGTGTGCGCTGCAGCACGCGGGGGAGCTTAGCACTATTGCCGGGGGTGCCCCACCCTTTGGGTGGGTTTCCGACAGTTAAGCAGATTAGGATTGACCAATGCCCAGATTGCGGCACTATGACCACTTGAACACTGTGCGCTTCGTGACCTTCAGCCGGGGGCGGGCCACCCTTTGGGTGGGTTTCCGACAAACAGATGAGGACTGACCAATGCCCAGATTGCGCCACTATGATCACTTGAACACTGTGCGCTTCGTGACCTTCAGCTGTTACCGCCGTCACAAGCTACTGGTGAAAGAG
>WJKG01000025.1 GCA_014729205.1 candidate division GN15 bacterium
ATGATGGAGACATCGAGACTGCCCACGTCGATCCCCAATTCGAGGGCGTTGGTGGAGACGACACCGGTAATGCTGCCCTCGCGCAGGCCACGCTCAATGGAGCGGCGTTCATTGGGCAGGTAGCCGCCGCGGTAGCCGGAGACGGTGATGCCGCGGCCGAACTCGCTCTTGAGCTCGCGTTTGAGGTAGGTGAGGATGACTTCCACGTAAAGCCGGAAATGGGCGAAGACGATGGTGGGGATCTTGTTCGAGAGGAACATGCCCGCCAACCGGGCGGCTTCTTTCACTGATGACTTACGAATCCCGAGTTGTTTATTGATGACCGGCGGATTGTAGAGCACGAAGTGCTTTTCGCCGGCGGGGGCGCCATTGCGGTCGATGGCCGTCACCGGGCGACCGATAATGCGACGCGCGAGATCATCGGGATTGGCTATGGTCGCCGAACAGCAGATGAAGGTGGGGTCGGAGCCGTAGAAGCGGCAGATTCGTTGCAGCCGCCGAACGACATTGGCCAGGTGTGAGCCGAACACGCCGCGGTAGGAATGAACCTCATCGATCACGATGTATTTGAGGTTCTCAAAGAGCTTGATCCATTTAGTGTGGTGCGGCAGGATGCCGGCATGGAGCATGTCCGGGTTGCTGATAACAATGTGTCCGGCAGAGCGGATCAGGCGCCGGGCGGTGGTGGGGGTGTCGCCGTCGAAAGTGTAAGTGCGGATATCAACATCGAGCATCTGGATCAAGTCGTACACTTCGGCCATCTGATCCTGCGAGAGTGCCTTGGTGGGAAAGAGATACAAGGCGCGGCTCTCCGGTTTCTTGAGAATGGTGTCCAGCACTGGCAGGTTGTAGCAGAG
Organism: candidate division GN15 bacterium; assembly: GCA_014729205.1. GTDB lineage: Bacteria > Zixibacteria > MSB-5A5 > GN15 > FEB-12 > WJKG01. Next base: position 858 of record WJKG01000025.1, read on the forward strand.
CGTCTTACCGGAGGCAGTTGGTGTGACGACCACCAAATCTTTGTTGTCGAGTGCTGTCTGGACGGCCTCGGTCTGGTGCGAGTAGAGCCGGGTGATACCGCGCTGGTTCATGGCGCTGACGAGGCGGGGGTCGAGCTTATCGGGGAAGTCGGCGTAGATGGCTTCGCGGGCGGGGAAGGTGCGCCAATGCGCGATACCATCGCTGAAGCGGCGATCCGATTTGAGCATGTCGATAATCTGTTCGAGATTCACGGCGCGTAATCCTTGTGTGGCCCCGCATTGGGGGGCGCTATCCCTTGCTGAGCTTACGGCGACAGATGTCGCAGAACCGTCGGGTCTTGGTATCGATATCCAGCATCATCTGGCTGAAATAGTTTACGCATTTCGGATTGCGGCACTCCGGCAATCCAAACAGGTGCGACAGCCGGTGCAGTACTTCCTTGAACAGGCGCGGGTAGATTTTGCTGTCGTCCTCGGGGAGACCATAGAACTCCTGCCTCAGTCTGAACAACGAGACAACGGCGGTCCCCGCCAGGGGATCATCGTGACCGATAATGTAGTTCTCATCGGGAAGATACAGATCTTCTTCGCAGACGCCGATCACTTTCTCGCGGCTATTGGCCTTGATGCGTTCCAGTTTGGCCATGATAACCAGGGCGTAGTACTGATTGCGGATGACGTTCTGGGCTTCGTCGGGCAGTTTCATTCCCTTGAGGATGTCAACCGAGCGGGTGAAAGCGGGGCCAACATCGGCGGCAAGTCGGTTGACCATCATATAATCGGCCTCGCCGATAGGGACGACCACGATCTTCGACCTGATGAGCGACATTTTCTTCTTGCTGACCTGCAAAGACATTACCTACACCGCCTCGAAAAAAGCTGAATCGCTGCCATCGGGTGAGACCTTGATTTCCACTTTTCGTGCGCATCTGGGACACCATCCGACAAAAGCGTCTCCCTTGCGATTGAGGTATATGCGTGAGTATACCTTACAGCACTTGAAACGAATGCCCACAAAGGGACGCGGCTTGTGTTGTTCTTGCTTTGCCATAGCCTGTAGTTGTCCATCATCTGTCTCTTACATTAATACGAATGGTCCGCAGGAAAAACAAAAAAGGCCGAAATGTGATGTTTGTCAAATCTGAGGCAGGGGTTACTGACCGGCGTTCTGCCGCCATTGCGCAACAATATCGGCCGATGATGAGCTGCCAATTCGGGTGGCGCCGGCGGTGAGCATAGTGCGGCAGTCATCAAGGGTACGAATGCCACCGGCAGCCTTGACCTCGATTTTGCCCTTAGCGGCCTTGACAAGGCATTCTACTTGCTCGATGGTGGCGCCGCCGACGAATCCGGTGCCGGTCTTGACAAACTGCGCGCCGCCGTCGGTAACCGCCGTCACGGCGTCGATTTGCTGTTCCGAGGAGAGGAGCGTGCATTCGATGATCACTTTAAGGCTGATGTTGTACGGCAGGGCCTTGCGTACGATTTCGATTTCATCTCGCACCCGGGTCATCTCATTGGAGCGTAGCCAGCCGATGTTGGCCACCATATCGATTTCGTGTGCTCCGTCGTTAACCGCGCGCAGGGCTTCATCGGTCTTGGTGTCGCTCCGGCTGGCACCAAGTGGAAAGCCTGCCACTGATATGACAGCGGCATCAGTGTCGCGAAGCACTTCGGCAGCCACCGGTACCCATACGGGATTCACGCAGAAGGCGCACAGGTTCAGGTCGCGGCAGAGTTCTGCCCCGGCGAGGATATCTGCCTGCGTGGCTTCTGGTTTGAGCAGGGCGTGATCGATGCGTCGATTGAGGTGATCGAACAGTTCGTCCATCGAGCGTTACTTCGCTATCTCCCTAAAGAAGGATGTTCCCGGGAAGCTGTGGTTAAGTCCTTTGGCTTCGGCGATAGTGGTAGCGATATCGGCGAATGTCTCCCGTGTGCCCAGGTCCACACCTTTGGCGAGTTGCCTGCCATGAACCAGGAGCGGTACGTACTCGCGGGAATGATCGGTGCTGGTGGTGATGGTGGGATCGCAGCCATGATCGGCGGTGATAATGAGCATATCGTCAGGGCGGAGTTCTTCGACGACCTCTTCCATAGCCAGGTCGAAATCCTCGAGAGCACGGGCGAAGCCGATGGGGTTGTTGCGGTGTCCGTGGAGTTCATCGAAGTCGACAAAGTTGGCGAAGATGAGATCGTAGTCAGTTTCCTCGACAGCCTGAATGAGGGCCCCGGCGACATCGCGGTTATTCTCGGTTTTGACCTTTTCGGTCAGGCCGCGAGAGGCGAAGAGATCGGCAATCTTGCCGATTCCCACTGTGCGCAGGTTGTCCTTGACGAAGAGATCGAGAATGGTGTCGCTGGGTGGTTCGAGAGAGAAGTCGCGCCGATTGCGGGTGCGTTTGAAGTTGCCCGGTTCGCCCTCGAAGGGGCGCGCTATGACGCGGCCGACAGCGTATTCGTCCTGCAGCAGCTCGCGGGCTGTCTGACAGATTTCGTAGAGCCGCTCGGGCGGATAGAGGCGTTCATGGGCTGCGAGCTGGAAGACAGAATCCGCGGAGGTATACAGGATCAGCGCTTTGGTCTCCAGGTGCGCGAAACCGAGTTTTTGAATGATCTCCGTACCGGAGGCGGCCACGTTGCCAATGACCTCCACGCCTGCGCGACGCTCGAACTCCTCCACGAGGTCTCGCGGGAAACCTTTGGGGAAGACGGGGAAGGGTTTATCGAGAACGACACCTGCCATCTCCCAGTGGCCACTGGTAGAATCCTTGCCGGCGGCCTTTTCGGCCAATTTGCCATAGTTGCCGATAGGCGGATTCGCTGCCGGGACTCCCTCGATGGGTACAATATTGCCCAACCCCAGCTTGCCACAGGTGTACATATCGAGCCCATTGACTGCCTCGGCCACATGGGGAACGGTGGCCGAACCGGAGTCGCCGTACTGGGCGGCATCGGGGGCCTCGCCAACACCGCAGGCGTCGGCAACTACAAGGATGACACGTCCGATATTCATGGCGCCAATCTATACTGAAGGGGGTGATTTGTAAACCCCAAAGCAAACCGACCGGCACCTGCAATGCAGGCCCCGGTCGGTTGAGCAGCTTGTCTGAGATCTGGTGAGCTACTTGCCGCTATGGCTTTGTCAGCTTGGTGAGGCGGAAATTGACATCAGTCTCCGCAGTCATCTTGTACGGTTGCCACTCGTCGTCCTTGAAACGCTCGCGGTCACCGTCGATAATCCACCGCTCTCGCTGCTGGACGACCACGCCCTCTTTGTAGGCGAAATAGGTTACGCCGCTGGTGGAGATTCGGTCGATGCCCCGGCGCGGTGTCTTCTCCGACATATCAGCTTCGAGCGGGAGTATCAACTCACCGTCGCACTCGATCACGGCACAGTCGTAGCCGCCCTCGCGGGCAAAGGAGGTGAGTTTATAGGTGGTTGAGGCCTCCATGGGGCCATCGGGTAGAATGACCTTGGTCGTCTGCGTCCAACTGTAGCCGGGGGAGACTTCATCCGACGGGAAGATGGGCATGCCTTGCTCGTAGAAATTCTTGAGGTATTTGATCATGCTGGGGCTGGTGTCGGTGAGGAATTCCAAATCGACAATTCTACCATCGGGTTCGACGACTATCTCCAGTTTGCGGACTTCCTGGATGGTGTCAATAACGGTTGTGTCTTCCTTGTTGGGCCGTTCGTAGTCCCATGTGTCGGTCTCGATGATGACCGCGGAACCATCGGGGTTGACCTCAATCACCTCCTGTTCGATCGTCATATCGAATGTGGATGATTCATCCATGATGACGCTGTCGCCGGCGGTGATTTGCAGATTGCGTTTGTTGGTCTGTTTGTAGACGCTGGACAGACCGGGCTCATAGCGGAATTGAAGCGTGACCGACCTGTCGCCCTGGCTGCATCCCAGCAGCCCGGCGGCCAGCAGACCGACCATCGATATGACAAACAGCTTTTTCACTGTCGCACTCCTTACAACACAGGGTGAGGGGAAAGGCTATTGGGACAGTACGGCATTGAATTCTGCCAGTCCCGTGAGCTTGCCGGCGAAGCCGGGCAGACCGATCAAGAGCATACCACGAGCCATACGGAGCTCATCTTTGGGGGGATAGAGCTCGCTGGCCGGGTCGTCAATCATGTGTCGCAGTGGAGCCGTTACCAGCACGGGGCTTTCGCTGAGCCGGGCCGGTGTGGTACGGCTTTGCTCCTGGTGCTGTGAGCCCAAGGCAATTGCCGACAGTAACACTGCCAGCGACAGCACGGCTGACACCAGGGACCGCACGAAAGCGCTGCGACGCTCCGATTGAGTCGTCTGAATGGTCACTCGCTGAAGTTCCTGTGTGGGGTGGTCGACAGTTCGGGCCAGGATGAGGTCGGTGGTTTCCGACCAGTAGTCCTCGCCCGGGTCAGGAACCCTGACGTTGTGAAGCATCTCCTTGAGTCGAACCAACTCTTCGTAGGCCTTGCGATAGTCCGGTGAGGTGTCCAGAAGGCGCTTGACCCTCTGCTGTTCGGTATCGCTCAGTTCGTTGTCGAGGTAGGCCTCAAGGAGAGCATGAGGATGGCGGACGCTCATAGCTACTCCTTAGATCTCAAACGCTGCTTAAGTATCTTTCTCAGTTTGGTGCGCGCGATATGGAGGTTGGATCTTACAGTCGCCTCGGGGCATTCGAAGATCCGGGCGATTTCGGCCTTGCTGTACCCCTCGATGTCGTGCAATACGGCGGTTGCACGCTGTCGGGG
>WJKG01000026.1 GCA_014729205.1 candidate division GN15 bacterium
CGGCTGGCGGGTGATATTGAGGCACTCGACAAGCGGATCGCGGAGGCTCGCAAGCAGGCCGAGGCGCTGGCGGAGCTTCGGACCGACCGGCATTACGGTGAGAAGCTGGTGAATTTGCTGGGGGATTTCCGGCAATTTCTGGTGGGGCGGATTCGGCCGACCCTGGCGGAACTGGCCGGCGACCTGATGACGCAGATGACCGATGGGCGCTATAGCATGGTCGAGCTGGATGAGCAGTACGAACTGCGGGTCCTCGACGCGGGCGAATTCTACGGGGTGAGCCGGTTTTCGGGCGGCGAGAAGGACCTGGCGAACTTGTGTCTTCGACTGGCGATCTCGCAAGCCCTGACCGATTCGGCCGGCTTGCCGGGGTCGTTCGTGATACTCGATGAGGTATTTGGCAGTCAGGACGCCGAACGGAAGGATCTGATACTGCGGGCGCTGGCGAATCTGAAAGGGCGGTTTCCGCAGATTATTCTGGTGACACATATCGAGGATATCAAGGATCGGGTTGAGGAGTTGATTGAGATTGTCCCCACGGGTCGGGGATGGTCTGAGGTGAGGGTGAATGGTCAGACGATACCGACGGCCTGAGCGGGCCGGAGCACGCCGGTTTAAGCTGAGCTGGCTGGCTGTGCCGGCGCTCGTGCTCCTGATTCTGGGGTTCCGGCTGGTCGAAGAGGTCGGGCAGGAAACGACTGTTGCGCAGCGCTTTACAGTGCTCCGGGTGGTTGACGGGGATACTTTCGAACTGGTCGGTGGCGACCGGGTGCGAATGCTGACGATAGACACACCTGAGCGAGGGCAGCCGTTGTATGACTCGGCCCGGACGGTCCTGGAGGGGCTGGTGATGGGGCGACCGGTCGACCTGCAGTTTGCCGGACCGAGACGGGACCGCTACGGGCGACTGCTGGCCTATGTATATGTGGACACGTTGCTGGTCAATGCCCTGCTGGTGAGGCAGGGGCTGGCGTACGTGTATCTGTTCGATGATACCGATATGTCCCGCCGGGAGGTCGAACTGCTTATGCAGGCCCAGAAGAGCGCTATAATGAACGATGCGGGTATGCACGGGCTGGCGCGGGCGCAGGAGAGTTACTACGTGGCTCGGAAGGGCTCGCTGCGGTTTCACAGGCCGGATTGCCCGAGGATCGCCAATACGTCTCCGGATCACCTGGTGCGGTTTGGGACGCGGGAGGAGGCTTTGCTGCAGGGTTTGGCGCCGGCGCGGAATTGCCGGCCGTAGGTTGGGCGGGGTAGTTTGTTGTTTTCCGGGGGCTCCGGGGTATACATATTAGGTGATGATGAGTACGAATCGAGGTAACATAAAGCGCGTGGCTGCGGTCCTGGTGCTGATCCTGACGCTGGCCGTCTCGACGGCGCTGGCCGGTGGGCGTGATTTGCAGACGCCGCCGGCTGACCCGGACGAAGCCGAACGGCTGCGGATCTGGATTCCAGCCACCAAGAATACGCGCTGCCGGATGACGATCGAGATCCGAGACGGGCGCAATCAACCGGTGCGGGAGCTTGTCAATGAGCTGATCTCGCCCGGATACTATAACTACTACTGGGACAAAAAGGACGACTCCGGCCAGTGGGCCGACACCGGGCGATACCTGGCAGTGGCGGATATCTGCGGCGATAAGCGCTACAGTGATGTCTATGTGGAATATGTGCCGGGCGAGCGGGCAATCCAGACGGAGGCGGTCGGTGGCGAGAACAGGGATACGCTGGTGTACCGGGTGGCCACCGATTCGACCCCGGTGCGGATCGGCATATATGATCTGGGGGGAAAGGCGATGGCCGAGGCGGTGGTCGATACGATGCTGCCTGCGGGGGAGTACCGATTGTCATTGCAGCCCGAGTGGGTGGTCCCAAAGGTAGAAACACGATATGAGATACGGCTGCTGGTACGGGAGTATGTTCACTACGACACGCTGTGGTACCGGCCATGAGTTTTAGAGCGCTATTCGGGTTGATTTCGGGGCTGGCGCTGCTGATGGCGATATTTGCCGGGTGCGGGCGGGATAAGGTACAAGTGCTGCCGGAGGCGGAAGAGCCGCAGGTACGGTATGAACTGGCCTGGATCGATCCGCAGATTGTTATGGGGGATACGTTGTTCACGTTGATTCGGGCGGCGCGCGTGGACTCATTTGTGGTGGAGGGCCCGGATACCGGTTCAGCGGGAGCGGCGCAGTTGGTCTTCCAGGTTGAACAGCCCAGTTGTTTTGTAGCGGTTAATCTGGTGGACGCCTCGGGGGATGTCTACCTGCCGGTTTTGGCGCGGAATCTGCCGTCTGGGTTTTACAAGCTGAGTTTGGACGGGACGATGTTGACGCCGGTTCCGGGAATCGGGGCGCCGGTGCTGATGCGGGCATTGGTGTGCGGACGGGAGGAGTCGGTACTGCTGAATCCGTTCGTGGGCAGGTAGGGGGACAGGGCGATGACTTGCTGAAAAGGTGGGCCACCCTATAGTTGGGACAGATCCCGCAGCAAGCTGTGGGTCAGCGGGCCCCCAGAGCAGTGGGCCACCTGCTTGGCTTCAGTACCCTGAAGCAACCTGTTACCTATGTAGGCGGTTTAAACTGTACACTATCTATCCGGCTGTTCACATGTGCGGCAGGTCCGGGGATGGGTCACCCTCAAGAACGCAGGGCTCTGGCGGATCCTGCGTTACAATGCCGGAGACGAGAAACAGGGTCTGGGGCTGGGCAATGTTTGCACATTCGGGGGGCTGGACTCTTATGGGATTACGCCGATACTGAATGTAGGAGTTTCGCTTTCTCGCAGCTCGGAAAGGCGGGGGCGCCGCGCTGCAAACACGCAAGCTGCCGCGCTCTGAACCTCCATAAATGGTGGGGGCACTTCGAGGATTGCAGGCAAGCGAACGCGGGCCGGCTGATACGTGGAGCGCCGGCTGACTGGTTGGATGGATTAGGTAAGAAGCGACGCGACCCATAAGGAGAGCACATGCCCAACATACTGGTGGTGGACGACAAGGATTCGATGCGTGACATGCTCACCCAGACTCTTTCCGAGGAAGGGTATCGGGTGGATTCTGCTGCCAATGGAAAGACGGCGCTCGAACTGGTACACAACAAGTCGTACGACCTGGTGTTGACCGATATGAAGATGCCGGATGTCGACGGACTTGAAGTGCTGACCGGCGTCAAAGAGAACGACGAGGATACCTCGGTGATCGTCATGACCGCCTACGGGACGGTGGAGACGGCGGTGTCGGCGATGAAGAAGGGGGCATTCGACTTCATCACCAAGCCGTTCGATACCGAGCACCTGTGTGTCCTGGTCAACCGCGCCCTGGAGAACCGCCGGATGCAGGCCGAGAACGTGCTGCTTCGCCAGGAGCTGATGCAAGTTTCCGGTTTCACGGAGATTATCGGCAAGAGCGAGAAGATGCAGGAAATCTGCGAACTCGTGAAGAAGGTCTCCGGTTCGGACGCCTCGGTGTTACTGCAGGGTGAGTCGGGGACAGGCAAAGAGTTGTTTGCGCGGGCGATTCACTCGTTGTCGCTTCGCAAGGACAAGCCGTTTATCGCGATCAACTGCGCGGCCATTCCACACGAACTGCTTGAAAACGAGCTGTTCGGTTCGGAAAAGGGTGCGTTTACGGGAGCGCATGCGCGGAAGATGGGTAAGTTTGAGATCGCCCACACCGGGACGATCTTCCTTGATGAGATAGGCGATATGGATATTCAACTGCAGGCGAAGTTGCTTCGCGTGCTGCAGCAGAAGAATTTCGAGCGTCTGGGCGGGACGCGGACGGTTGACGTTGATGTGCGCGTGATTGCCGCGACGAACATGGATTTGAGCCAGCAGATTGCGGCCAAACACTTCCGCGAGGATTTGTATTACCGCCTGTCGGTATTCCCGATCACCATTCCACCGCTTCGTGAGCGCTTCCAGGATGTGCCCGAGCTGGCGGATTATTTTATTGAGAAATACTGCCGTGACATACGGAAACCGCGCAAGTCGCTCTCGCGCGATGCGGTCAAGTTGCTCGAGAAGTATCATTGGCCGGGCAATGTGCGCGAGCTGGAGAATACTATTGAGCGGGCGGTGATCCTGGCCGAGGGTAAGAAGATTACGCCGGAACACCTGGCGATCAGGATTCGTCGCACCGACGAGATCCGGCTCCGCGACGGGTCGGGCCTGAAGGAGATCGGGGCTCATGCGCAGATGCAGGCCGAGCGCGGGACAATTATCCGGGTACTCAAGGAGACCCGCGGTAACAAGCGCAAGACGGCGAAGATCCTAAAGATTGACTACACGACCCTGTTTGACAAGATCAAGAAATACAAGATCGACAAAGACCTGCAGTCCTGACAACGCTCGCGACGGGTGTAGTGCTGTTAGGGAGAGGGAGGCCGCTTGGGACAAGCGGCCTTGTTTCTTTTGTGCGGGGGCCGGATCAGGCATTTACCCAGATTTCATTTGACTAAAGCGCGAGGCGATTCGTACTTTCTGAGAACTTACTTAGCGGGCGCGTGCGCCCCGAATACCTGCCATATTCAGGGGTGTATGACTGCATCCCGGCGCTGTGCCCGGAAGTTTAAGAGGTTAGCATGGCGTCATCGTTGATCAATCGCAACGTTCTGATGCTCAATCAGAACTATGAACCGCTGACGATCTGTTCGGCCCGTCGGGCGATCGTGCTGTTGTTCTCCGGTAAGGCTGAGATGATAGAGACGGCCGATGGGTTGAAGCTTCGGACGGTGGATAACGCCTTCGCGCTGCCTTCGGTAGTGCGCTTGTGGCAGTACAAGAAGGTACCATTCAAGCGGATAATGCTCTCTCGCAAGAACATATTGCTTCGCGACGGTCACGCCTGTCAGTATTGCGGTACCAGCAAGGGGCCTATGACGGTTGACCATGTGATTCCCAAGCACTTAGGCGGTAAGGACACCTGGACGAACCTGGTATGCGCCTGTGCCAAGTGCAACAACCGCAAGGGGGATCTGACTCCTGAGCAGGCCGGGATGAAGCTTCGCAAGAGGCCGGTGCGGCCGAGCTATATCACGTTCATCCAGCGCCATGTGAAGATATCGGATCGATGGCGGCCGTACTTGTTCATGGATCCGGTGTAGGGGGGTGTCGGTCGGGGCACGTGTTCCAATCTGAATTGTTGAATCCATTGGCAGCCAGAGACACTGTGGTGCGCCTGAAGGTGGGGCGTTTTTCCTGCTGTTTTTAATTGATTTGAACCGCCCGCAAAGGTACACTGCCACAACGAAAAACGGGAATAGTCGGCATAGATGAGCGATAACAAGAAAACCGCCGGGGTTGATGTCCCCGGCGGCGACAAACAAGAGATCCAGCAGAAAGCCGAAGAGGCTGCGGTGTGCGATACCGAAAAGCCCGCCCGCAAGCCGGTTATCCTGTCCGGCATGCAGCCGACCGGAGCGCTGCATATTGGCAATCTGGAGGGGGCGCTCAAGAACTGGGTGCGGCTGCAGGAGGAGTACGAGTTTTATGCTTGTATTGTCGACCTGCATTCGCTGACGGCGATCTATGAGGACACCAAGCCGCTGAAGAGCCTGATCTTCCAGATGGCCACGGACTTCCTGGCGGCCGGTATGGACCCCGAGAGAAGCGCCATGTTCGTACAGTCGGAAGTGAAGGAGCACGCGGAGCTGCATCTGCTGTTTTCGATGTTGATTACGGTGCCGACGCTGATGCGGTTGCCGACGTACCAGGAGAAGAAGGACAAGCTGGACTCGTACGGTTTTCTGGGCTATCCGGTGCTGCAGGCGGCGGACATCTGTTTGTATAACGCCGACCGGGTGCCGGTGGGCAAGGACCAGGAGAAGCATATCTGGCTGGCCAAGGATATGGCGCAGCGGTTCAACGCGCTGTACGGGAAGACGTTCAAGGAGCCGGAGGCGTTGTTTACCGAGATACCGTTGATCAAGGGCTCGGACAACCGGAAGATGTCGAAGTCGTACGACAATCATATTCCGCTGGAGTTCACGGAGAAGCAGACCGAGAAGCGTCTCAAGCAGTTTTATACCGATCCCAAGAAAGTCCGCAAGGGTGATCCGGGACGGCCGGAGCAATGCCCGATATTTTTGCTGCACCGGATTTACACGGCGAATGCCGAAGAGGAGATAGCGCCACCGTGCAAGACGGGGGAGCTGGGGTGCGTGGACTGCAAGATGCGTTTGTCGAAGAACCTGAATGTGGCGCTGGCGCCGGTGCGCGAGAAGCGCGAGGAGCTCTTGGCCAAGCCGGATTATGTCTGGGATGTGCTGGCTGAAGGACGTGACCGAGCTCGCGCTCGGGCCGGACGGACCATGGAGAAGGTCCGCCGGAAGATGAAGATCGATTACCGGGCCACCAAGAAGAAAAAGAAGAAATGACACCAATGGATATGGATGTGAACGAGCAGGAAGCTCATGTAGTTGACAGCAACGATTACCGGGTTGATCTGGCCGTGTTCCAGGGGCCGCTGGATCTGCTGCTGTATTTGATCCGCAAGGAAGAGGTGGACATTTATGATATCCCGATCGCCCGGATCACCAAGCAGTACCTGAAGTATATCGAGTTGATGCAGGTGCTGAATCTGGAGATTGCCGGTGAGTTTATTCTCATGGCGGCGACCCTGATACGCATCAAGACCCGAATGTTGCTGCCTCGCGATGAGAGCGAGGATGAGGATGTGGATCCTCGCGAAGAGCTGGTGCTGGCGCTGATCGAGTACAAGAAGTACCGTGAGGCCGGCGAGATGCTTCGCGAGCGCGCCCTGCTGGAGCAGCGAAGGTTTATACCGCCCTCGCCGCTGGAGGAGGTGCCCAGCCGGGTGGACCTGTCCCCCGCGACGACACTGTACGATTTGATGATGGCTTTCCGGGATGTACTGGCACAGAAGCGCGATGAAGCGATTCACGAAGTGCATGTGGAGGAGGTTTCTATCGAGGATCGTATCCAGTACGTTATCGGGTATTTGAAGGAACGCGATGTTGTCAGTTTCACGGAGCTATTTGCTGATGTGCCACGCAAGATTGTGGCGATTGTGACATTTGTCGCCCTGTTGGAACTGGTGCGGGCGCATCGTGTTTCGGTAAGACAAAGTACGCCGTTTGCGGAACTTCGGGTGTACCGCGGTGAGCGGTACGACGCGCCGCCGTCATCGATAGACCTGGTGACCGCGGTCCGGGTAACGCCGCAGGCGCAAAGTGCATAGGTGACAAGACACGTATACAATGACTGACGAGATAAACACCAGCGCCGTTGAGGCCCTGATCCTGAGTTCGCCGGAACCTCTGCCGGCGCGCAAAATTGCCGATGTGTTCGAGGATATGACGCCGAACCGGGTGGGCAAGGCGGTGGCGCTGCTGAACGACGACTACGCCGAACGGGGGGCATCGTATCGCATTCGCGAGTTAGCGGGGGGGTTCCAGTTCTACATTTTGCCGGAGTTTACCGGGTATGTGGAGGAGCTGTTCACGCGTCGGCGCAAGATGCGCCTGACCCGGGCAGCGCTGGAAACCCTGGCGATAGTAGCCTACCGTCAGCCGGTGACCAAGAGCCAGATTGAGCACGTGCGCGGGGTGGCCTCCGATGGCGTGCTGCAGAATCTGTTGGAGAAGGGGATGGTGACTATCAAGGGGCGCGCCGAGACGGTGGGAAAACCGTTGCAGTACGGGACCACGGATGAGTTTTTGAAGTTCTTTGGTCTTGCCAGCCTGGATGAATTACCGAAGATGGCTGAGATCGAGGAGATGGTTGCTCAACAGGACGAGAATCAGACCGAGTTGACACTGGAACTGGCCGCCGATTTGGCGAACCAGAAACTGAATGTTGCCGACGGCACATTTGATCCGAAGAGTCGTTCCAAAGAGGACGACATGGGGGAAGAGGATGAGAAGACGACGTCGCGTGTACAGCAAGAACCTGGTGATGAACAAGCCGATTCCGCAGCGGAAGATGAGGAACTGGATGAAGAGCCTGAAGAATCCGAGCTGGTTCAGCCGGAGCCGGACGCCCCGACAGGCAGTGATGCCCCGGGTAGCGACGAGCCGCATATAGCGGAGGAAGAGCGTCCGGATCGCAAGGTTCATGTCGATTTTGATACTACAGATGAGGGGCGCTGACGGCCCGCAGAGTCACCAAGCTCTGTTCAGATTACATCATGGCGGAAGCTATTCGCATCAATAAATACCTGTCGCAGTGCGGCATTGCGTCTCGTCGGGCAGCCGAGGAGTTGATCGACCAGGGGCGGGTGAAGATCAACGGTGAGGTGCTCGATCGCCAGGGGGTCCGGGTGGACGCCGAGGCGGACGTGGTAGAGGTCGATGGGACTCAGGTCAAGCCGGTCCCGCACAACGTGTACGTGCTGCTGAACAAGCCGGTCGAGGTGGTGACCACGCTCGACGATCCCCAGAAGCGTCCGACAGTCAAGCACCTGGTCAAGGACGTGGTGGCCCGGGTCTATCCAGTGGGGCGGCTTGATTACGACACCGAGGGGGCACTGCTGCTGACGAACGACGGTGAACTGGCGCATCGGCTGACCCACCCGAAATGGCAGGTAGAGAAGGTGTATGAAGCCAGGGTGTCGGGGAGGTTTCTCGAGGCGCAGGCGCGCCAGATCGAGGAGGGGATAAAGCTGGAGGACGGGGCGATTGGCCGGGCGAAGGTGGATATTGTGGAGGCGACACCCAAGCAGTCGCTGTTGAAACTGACCCTGACCGAGGGACGCAAGCGGGAGGTGCGTCAGTTGTGCAAGGCGGTGGGGCATCCGGTACTGAAGTTGAAGCGGGTGTCGTTTGGGGGAATTGTGGTAGGCAGTTTGAAGCCAGGTCAGTGGCGGATGTTGACAAGCGAGGAGATCCGTCAGTTACGGGGGCTGGTGGAGTTGTAGGGGGGCTTTTCCGGAGAGATCAAGATGTCGGGGCCCCGTTTGGCGACCTTTCGCGCAGGGACGAAGCAATCTCAAGACACGTTGCTGATGATCCAGGTGTTGTAGGGAAGGAGCCCGAAGGGGTCCTGCCATTTTGCTGCTCGAATGCTTGTTTCATGGTGGCAGGATGCCGTTGGCATCCTACCCTAAGTCAAGGGATGTAGGCCATGTCCCTGATTTGTACCGGGCTCCTCGTCTATACTGAAACGTCCACGACCAAGAGGAAACCCACCCGGAGGGCGGGCCATCCGACGTGTTTTGAGATCGCCACGTCGCTGCTTCGCGACGCTCCTCGCGATGACTCGAACTTGGGCTCGGCAACAACGATGAAGAACCCACCCCGGAGGGGTGGGGCACCCCAAAAAGGAAGACCCACCCGGAGGGCGGGCCACCCGACCCCGCCTGAAGGCGGGGTTTTTCGCGAATGTGAACAGAACCTTAGTGATTAGTAGTCTTC
>WJKG01000254.1 GCA_014729205.1 candidate division GN15 bacterium
CCCTGTAGTAGATACGTACCCAGAAGTATGAGCCAGAGGCTCGTTGGTGCAGACCATCCCGGACCGAGAAATGCGTACCAGCCGATGACAATAAACAGCATCAGCCGGGCAAGTAGGTAAATAGCGTCGATCCGAGGCAGCAGCGTCCGCTTGCTGTCTATATACAGGTCCATTATGCTCCACCCGGTTATATGTGATGTATCGACTCAAACCGGGTTTTCCTTCGTAATTTCAGGAAAGAAAAGACGTTATGGCGAAAGAGCACTGCCGTTGTATGACATCGCCCAGCGAACTCAGATTGTTCAATATTCGCACAGCGGCACCCGGGCGAGCGGTATTTTTTCCTTGTCGTACCTTTGCTTGTGCCATTGCTTAAGGCGATGCAGCAACAATGTAGGGTCGCCAAGCGTATGCTATAACTGGACATTCCGCGAGATGTCCGGGAGCCAAAACATGCCAATGTACCGCACAAGCCGAACCGCCCTCGCCATATTCACCCCGATCATGTTGTTTCTTATCATGGTGAATACCGTGTCGGCGACAATGTTCGAAGCGGGCGAGAAACTCAATATATCCCCCTTGCATACGATTGATGACGACCTTATTGCGTGGGTGTCCCACCTGAAGGTCGATGGTACCATCACCGGGGATTTGATCGCCGGGGGATACAACGTCGATGCCAATGGGAGTATCGGTGGCTCGGCTTCTCTTTTCGCCTACCAGCTCAAGTACGCCGGCCGGTGTGATGGGTCCTTGCGCGTTATGGCCAACTTCGCCGATATAACCGGCCAGGTAGGTCGATCGCTCTTGTTGCTTTCAACCCAGCCCAGGATTTCGCCCAACGCCGTCATTGAAGGACCAGCCGACGTCTACGGCGATGTAATACAGATCGAGGGAACGATGAGAGGTCCGGTGACGGTCGGCGGTAACGAAATAACCATAACAGGGACAATGGAAGACGATGTCGTCATTAAGGGCGAACATATCGACATCTACCCCCCTGCCGTCATAATTGGTACTCTGACCTATACTGCCAAGGAAGAGGGGGACCTGGTCATACATCCTGGTGCAACCGTCACCGGCGAGGTTGTCTTCGATCCGATAGCGCCCAAAGAGCAACAAAAGGAACCAATCGTTGATTTCGCATCAGTGGTGCTTGCAGTGTCTAAATTGTTGGCCGCCTTCCTGTTTGGCATCATTCTGCTCTGGCTGTTCCGCAAGTATGCCGAATCGACTTTCAACCAGCTACGTTCCCGATTCACCATCGCAACAGCTTCGGGGTTCGTTACCATCATCGTCGTACTCGTGTCAGTCCTGATACTCTTGGTAGCCATGGGGTTCTCGCTGGTGGGATTGATCATGATCGAGGGTGACATGGCAGCCGTTGGCGCCATCTTGCTGATCTTCTCGCTGGTGTTGGTTCCGGTCTCCAGTTTCGCAGCAGTCTCCGGCGGCCTGCTGTTCTACACGGGCAAAGTGATGTTCGCCTTCCTACTTGGATACCTGATCATACGCCTGATCAAGAAGCAACCCGCCGTGCTGTCAAAAACTCAACTGCTCACGGGGTTGGTGATCCTGACTCTGCTGATGGCTGTTCCATACCTGGGAACGGTGGTATACCTGCTGGCGAGCATTATCGGCCTGGGTGGAATCGTCTTGGGCGTGCGCCACTGTTACATTCCTCAGGGCAACAACAGCCAGTAGCTGCCGACCGAAGGATGAGGGCTCTCGCCAGACGATTCCTAAACATCAAGACTTAGTGCCCGACACTCTCACCATTGCGACGAGGATCTGCCGCCGGAGCCATCAACCCCTGATCATCAATGTAGATCAACTGAATGTCGCACCACGGTTCGCGCTCTTCGATCATGTGTCCCAAATTGATCAGTTCCTGCTTGGTGTTAATATCGAACGCCCCCTGCTCCAGGAGAAGTTGATCGGGCAACCATTGATGGTGAAACCGAGGCTGGCTGGCTATCTCTTCAGGCTCCAAATCGAACCGGATGAGATTGATCAATGCCTGGGCCACGGTTGTGATGATCTTTGATCCCCCGGGAGTACCAAGCACCAGACGCGGCTCACCGTTGTGCAGGACAATAGTGGGCGACATCGATGAGAGCATACGTTTACCCGGTTCGATCTTGTTCGCCTCACCGCCGACCAGACCGTACACATTGGGGACACCGGACTTGGCCGAGAAATCATCCATCTCATTGTTGAGTAGGAAGCCAGCTCCCTCGACCATTACTTTGCAGCCAAACTGCGTGTTGAGCGTGTAGGTCAACGAGACCATATTCCCATCACCGTCACTGACAGAGATGTGCGTCGTCTCCTCCGACTCGGCCACGGGAGGGCTGCCGGCTCGGATGTTCTTTGATGGAACGGCATCATTGGAATCAATCAACTGTCGACGGCGCTCCAGGTACTGCTCCTCAAGAAGAGTTACCGGAACGTCATAGAAATCAGGATCACCCAGGTGCTTGGCCCGGTCGGCGTACGCCAGTCGCGCTGCCTCCGTAAACAAATGGATATACTGCGGGTCGTGAGGGAACAGCGCTGCAAAATCCATCGGCTCCAGCAGCTTCAGGATCTGTCCCAGGGCGATACCTCCCGAACTGGGGGGCGGCATGCTGTAGATGTCGTAACCATCGAACTGGAAGTGCACAGGATCCCGCCAGATAGCTTCGTACCGGGCCAGGTCCTCCATGCCGATCAGTCCCTCGTAACGCTCCATGGTAGCCACGAGCTTCTCGGCAGTACGGCCCTCATAAAACCCTTCGGCACCCTCGGCAGCAACCGCGAACAACGTCCCCGCCAGGTCCTGCAACTGCAGCTTCTGACCAACGCGAATCAACTCACCATCCGGAAAGAACGCCATGCACGACCCCTCGAACTCACACAGTTGATCGCGATGCGTCGCCAGGTCTACGGCCAGGACACTGTCGACAACGAATCCCGTGTCCGCCAGTACCGCTGCTGGACGTACCAACTGCTCCCACGGTAACGAACCATACTCTTCCCACAGCGTACGCAACCCGGCCACCGTACCGGGCACACCCGCGGCTTTCGAGCCGAGCAGCGATGCGTATTCTATCACCTCGCCCAGACTGTCCTGGTACATAGTCTCGGTTGCCGCCAGCGGAGCTGTCTCACGAAAGTCGAGTGCAGATACCTCACCGGTCACACCATCGTGAATAACTGCAAAGCCCCCACCGCCTATGTTACCGGCCTGCGGATACACTACGGCAAGTGCAAAGGCAACGGCAATCGACGCATCGAAGGCATTTCCCCCCTGTTCGAACACCTCCAGTCCAATCTGAGCCGCAGCCGGAGAGGTACAGGCAATTGCTGCTCGATCATAGTACCGGGTGACGCCAACATCGGAACATCCACCCGCGAGGCCCAGACAGAATGCCACCGCACATATCGCGACGGCAGCACAGGTCAGCGAATTACGCATATCGATACTTTTCCTGTTTATGAGACGTTATCGACGTTCGATCAGATAGATGGCACCATCGGGGAACTTGGTACGAAGCGCTATGCCACTCTTCAAGTCCTTAGCCGTGGTCTTGATCGGCTTCGTTTCCTCGCTCTCAAACAGATTGGTCAGTTTCTGGCGAGGTGCCTTGAAGCCCGCCGCCTTCAAATCAACCTTGACGATGATCTCCTTCTCACCAGCCTCGAGACCGTCGGACAACTCTCCGGCAGGCGGAGCCACCAAATACAGCAGTCCCTTCTTCTCGGAGAGCTGGAGCCCCATATCCACGGCAGGATCAGAGCAATACAAGTGCGAACCCACGTTTTCGCTCTCGAGAATCGACTCCAAGAAGTTAATCTTATGGTGATCGCCACCCGAAGCAATATCAAAACTGAAGAGATACAGATTCCCTTTGTAGCGCGTGGAACACACTCCTACTGTCTTGGCTCCCACGTTGGCCAGCTTGCGTACACGGGAATCGTCGGTGGATCGAATCGATGCGTACAGGTAGGAGAGGAACTCCCCACCCTTATGCTCCACGGTTCCAATGCGATAGTCGACTGTCGTCTTGATTCGGAAGTGGTTGGCCAGCACCTGACAGTCCTTGAAGTTGTCGTCCCATTTGGGCATCAGTCCAGCAAGAACAACCGTGACACCGGACTTGGTCAGTTCGACAATCGCCTCCTGGTCCGCCTCCGACATCACTTCACAAGTGGGAATGAAGACGACTTTGTACCGCTTCATAGACTCCCAGTCGCGATTTTCGCGCACTCCAAAATTGACTTTCAGGCGAATGAGATCCCGGCAGAAACCTGTTGTGGTCTCATCGACCAACCGCGGCATGTACGAAAGCACCTTGTCACTCGGCATCATTCGCAACCACGTATAGAGTCGGTTACCAACAACCGCCACCTGGGCTTCGTCTTCCATTTCCTCAAGACCGACCCGCTCCTCGAGTGCCATATTGAAATTCTTCACTATTTCATAACCACTGGTAACAGTACCGTCATTCTGCAAAGGAGCCCCATACCAGTGATCTCGATCGACAAACATGTACTGGTTGAATCCCTTGAAACCGTTGGCCAATGCACCCGAAAGATAAAAGCGTCGATGGTTATCCTGAACAGGAGCAATCTGCTCCTCCCGACTGGGATTCTCAGCCGCCTTCCCCGAGGTAAACGATGATGCAAAGGCAAAGCCATACTCGTGCTTGAGAAAGCGTGCCTTCGCGGACAAATCAAAGTAGTTGCCTTGGGGGAACACATTGCTTCCCAAGAACGGTGCGCGGTCATCGGGAACGAGATTGAATGCCGGCAGCAAATCGCCCGGGCGAAAATACAGGGAGCGGAAGATCAGCGGCTCTACCGTATAGGCCTTGAAGACGTCCTCGAGGTTCTCCAGGTACGTGCGGAGCATGTATTCACGGAAGCGCATCCAGTCCAACGCCTTGGGGAAGCCCTTCTGATCCAGGTTGGTGAATTCACGGGGTGGCTCAACATCGGCAAAGGCCTTGTTCTTCTCCTTATAAAGCTGGTTGAGCCTCTTGATATCCCCCTCGTAACGTTGCTCCAAGAACGATCCGTAGTACTTCTCCAATACATCCGGGTTATAATCAGCACTGCCCGGTTCGAGTTGCCGCCCGTACGAGGTTTCATAGTCCAGTTCGACCATGAATATTGGACCGCGAGGGTGTACATAGTTCTTAGTGGTTTCAATGAATGCCTTGAAGAAATTCTTCAGGTGATACTGGAAATTCGGATGAAGATAGCTGGGCAAATAGCCACCCTTGACACCATAGTCGGATGGCAATTCCAACTCCTGACCGGTGGCATCCCGAGCGAATATCTTCAGGTCACGAAACAAGTACTCTGGCAGCCCGCCATTCTTCATCTGTCCGGCAACCCATGGTCCGGGCCTCAGTATGACTTTGAAACCGAACTCGCGAGCCAGCTCCAGGAACACCACGAGATCCTTCTTGGGATCAGTAATTCCAGCAAAATCGAGCGACTTGTCTTCAGCCTGGTGGACATTCCAGGGGACAGCGGTCGCAATTATCTTATAGCCGGCGCGTTTGATCCGCTCGAAGCAGATCGACCAGTAGCGCTTCTCAATCCGATAATAGTGTAACTCGACTGCAAAGGGAGAGTAAGTTTCTTTGCCAATACTGAACCGATTACCGATAACACCTAACATTCTAACGCCTTGTATATCAACAAGTTAACAATTCTGCGCGAACAGCAACTAACTTCGAAGTATAGCGAAATCGTACGCTAAAGTCAATAATTAACACGTAACCGGTTATCAGTCAACCATTTAGAAAACCGGATACAACTAACCGCGTTTCCCCGCTTGACCGCCAAAACACAAAAAAGAGCCCCGGCTCATTAAATGGCCGGGGCCCAAATCCAAAGTCTTCTGAATCTCAGGCTAAACTACTTCAAAAGCAACATCTTCTTTGTATCAGAATAATTCCCTGATTCCAGTTTGTAGAAGTAGATTCCAGTTGAGAACTCACCAGCCTCCCAATCGGCCTCGTACGATCCCTGTTCCATAACCTGATTGATCAGCGTCTCGACCTTCTGACCGAGGACGTTGTAGACATCCAGCTGCACATGGCCGGTGCGGCCAACATCGAAGCTGATTGTCGTCACGGGGTTAAACGGATTCGGGTAGTTCTGGCCCAAACGGAAGGTAACCGGCTTCTCGCCGCCCGGAACCTGCTCGACATTCGTTGCTTCATCGATAATCAAAAAGCAGTGAGGACCATCCCAAGTAGGGAAGGAGCCACCGCCAAGCGGGTCGGCCCATACCCAGTTGTTGCCCGGTGGGTAATAACAGGAATCAACACAAATGGAATCAAAATGACTGGCCTCGTCTTCCGTGATAGCACCAATGTGGAGAACGCCCGAAACATTGTCGTAGTCTTCCTGTATACCACCGCTAGTCGTAAACGAAAGACCGGCAAAGGCGGCAGTATCGGCTCCCAAACCATCGACACTGAAATAGTTCAAAAACGTTTGAGTATACAG
>WJKG01000255.1 GCA_014729205.1 candidate division GN15 bacterium
ATTACTCCGAGCGAGGCGGCCGATACGGCCGGCGCCACTGGTGGCGGCAACTAAGCCTGCTTCTGGTGTCATGCTCGTGTAATAGTTGATGCGGAAGTGGTGGAATCGGTAGACACGCTATCTTGAGGGGGTAGTGGGGCACCCCGTGCGGGTTCAAATCCCGCCTTCCGCATAAAATGTTAAGCCCTTATGCTACAGTAGCATAAGGGCTTCTTCTATGATTCCATGAGCGCTCAGATCAACCGCAGGTCATAACAAACTCACGCAAACGAACTCGGGACTCGGAACTCTGTATTCTCTGAATTAGGCGTGTGACAACGATCGGCACAACAGCTATCGGTAGGATTCGATTCTGTCTATCAACAGATGAAATGGACCAGCTTTCTTGTCCGCTAACAGGACACCGAGCTGCCGAATATCTGCGGGATCCAGGAGGGCTACGTCTGTCAATGTTCTCCCCCTGAAAGTCGGCACAAACGAGGCGAAGGGAAGCTCTACCTCTATCCACTCATCCTCACTTGTCTCGAACTCCTGCTTGAAAGCGATTCCGTCCAGGTTCCGATCTCTGCGCAACCTGAATTGGTATGTCCGTCCATCCCCCTTCACTCTTACTCGTATGCCGCTATAGCCGCCTGTTCCGTAGTTCTGTGGACGCGTACGGACCGATGCAAACCCGCCGTTGTACTCCAAAGACAGCGAACCTGAAAACAGTAAACAGCTGTCGTCAGTAAGATGAGCCTCCCCGGTCGATACTCCCCCCATAACATTGTCATTGACAATCACCCAATCTCCAGCCTGTGACACGTCATCGAAATCGAACAGAACGAGAACGGTATCTTCCTCTTGCATGTGATCCTCTTGCGCGTGACATCCCGGGGCCGCAAGAAACAGGCCCAGGTGGAACCAAAGACATATTGTCAGAGCCTTCGCCATAGATGCCAAACAGTCGCGTTTGGCGAGTGGTTCCGTTTGTGGTCAGCCCAACTGGTACCGCTGACGACCGGGGATTGTCTTGATTCCCGTTTCTCGGCAATCTCCGCTGCCCTTGTGATCTCGTCCCCCAGCATCTGGCTGCCGCCACTACTCTGGCAGCCACCGGCTTCAAATCCCGCCTTCCGCATCACGACAACAAAGCCCCTTGCGCATCCACGCAAGGGGCTCTCTCATTCTTAGCTACTGATCTGGACAGGCAATAAACAACCTGGCCGCTACCAGCCCTTCTTGCGCATGAGATCCGACATTTTCTTGGAAACATCCTCCTCGAAAGTCTCCAGTCGCTTCTGATGCGCCTCCGAGAACTTGTCGACCAGCGTATCGATATCGGCGGGCTTTTCCACAAAATCGGTAGCACCGTGCTTCATCGCCTCCACACCTGCCGAAACCGAACCTTCACCGGTGAGGATTATTATCTGAAGTTTGGGATCATGCGCCAGCATCTGCTTCATGGTCTCCATACCGTCCATCTCCGGCATGGCCAGATCCAGTAGAATCGCGTCGTACTCATGCGCCTTGACCCGTTCGATCCCTTCGGGGCCGCTAAAAGCCGTGTCTACATCGATCTCGCGTCCACGAAGCCGCTCCGCTACCACTTCGACAAAGTCCTTCTCGTCATCCACAAACAAGATTCGTGCTTTGGACATCTATCAACCCTTTCCTGCATCACACTGTTTCAATCTCGACACTGCCGGCCACTCAGCCAGTCAGCGCTCCCGGCAAGTAAACACTGACCTTGACGCCATTCTCAGAGCTACCGACCTCCAGGCGACCACCAATCTGCTCTACCGTAGATCGAGCTTCTGCCTCGTGGTCCTTCTGTACCCCAGAATCAGCCGAAAACTCTATCAACACAACTGCACCCTGATCATCTGGTTTTACCATAACCGAGATCGTAGTACCAGCCGTGCCATTTGTGAGCGCCAGCTCCAAGGCCGAAAACACAACCCGCTGCAAAACCAGCCCGCTACCCGTCACGTGGACCGTCACTTGTGCTGGTGCAAAGGTGATCTTCATTCGCTTTAGACTGGCCAGCCGCTGACTCAGTTCGACCAGGTTGCCAATGGTCAGATTGACATCACATTCCGCCTCCGTGAAATCCGTGCTGTGAGCAAACTTGTTCAGCCGCTCGATTATCTGGAGCCCGCGTTGCGTCTGGTTCTGAATCGCCCTGGAGACGCTCTCCAGTCGCTCCAGTGATATCGGCACACCTCGCGCCTCACCAGCAACCAAATCATCCAGCAGGCCGGCATTCTGGTCCACGATCGAAATCACATTGTTCAGCTCATGCGTCACCGAGGCGGTTATCCTCCCAAAGAAAGCAACATCGGTCTTCGCCTTTTGCTCGGCCTTATGCGAATTACTGTCGGTCATGCGCCGTCGCTGCTTCGCGAATTCGGTCCACCATTACATCAAGCTTCACCGGCTTCACCAGGTAGTCGTAGGCACCCTCTAATTGGCTTGGCTGCCCATCGACCGGCGAGCCATGCCCCGTGATCAGCAACACCGGTATCCCGGGGTAGTCATGGGTAATCCGCTGTAACACGTCAGTGCCGGCCATGCCGGGAAGCTTCAAATCCAGAACCACTACCTGGTAGTCGCCCGACTTCATCTTGTCCAGCGCCTGGTAACCATCAAGGGCGTAATCAGCCTGGATACCTCGAAACCCGAGCCGCTCAACCAGCGTGCTAACCAGCTCTTCCTCATCGTCTACCAATAGTACTCGTAATTCACTCACGGCTATTCTCCAAAATTCGCCTTTTCGATCGGAAGCGTGATCAAGAACCGCGTCCCCTTGCCCACCTCACTCTCGACATCAATACGGCCGCCGAGCTTCTCCACGATGTCACGGGTGATTGAAAGCCCCAATCCCGTGCCGAATTCACCCTTGGTCGAGAAGAATGGTTCGAAGATGTTGCGCAGGTTCTCCGGAGAAATGCCGGCTCCGTTGTCGGTGATGGCGGCTACCACGTTCTGGCCGTGTCTCGCCGCCGAAATGTCTACCGTGCCCCCTTTACCTACCGCGGCGATGGCATTGTTAATGATATTGAGGAACACTTGTTGTAACTGCCCGCGATCGCTCTCGATCGCCGGGACATCACTGTGGAAATCGTAGCGGATGTCAATATTCTTGTGTCGAATCTCGGTCAACTGGAAATTGACCACCTCTTTCAGCAAATCCGGCAGGTCGATCCGCTCGCGACGCACCTCCATACGGCGTGCGAACCCCAGCAAGCGATGGGTGACCTTCGAACATCGGTCGACCGACCCCTCAATAGAATCTACCAACTGCAGTAACTTCTCCCGCTGCGGGAAATCGTCGGCATAGCTCACGAGATCGCGCATCAACCCCGCCTTCTCGTTGATGATAGCCATCGGATTGTTGATCTCATGAGCCACGCCTGCCGCCATACGGCCAATGGTGGCCATCTTGTTCGTATACTCCATATTGTGGAAGGCTCGCACACGCCTGAGATCCGCCCGGCGAAGATGCCGCGTCATGTTCGTCGATCCGTACCAGATCACCACCAAAATCAGTGACGCACTCAAGAACAGAAACCACAGGACATCCGAGCGATGCCCCACCCAGTGTGCCAGCGGCGCTTTCAAACGCTTCTTGACCATCAGGATAAAGGGAGCGCCCTCGATATACGCAAAGCCCGTTATCACATGACCCTGCTCATCTTTGGTCCGTTCCACAATCTCGCGGGTCCGCGGACCCTGAGGTACCTCCAGGTCGGCTTCGGTCAGCACGTTACCGAAGAACACCGATTCCGTCTGAAGCACCCCTTCTTGATTGATGATGAACACATCCAGCTGAGGATCGCGGTTCACCAATTCCATCTGGCGATTGATCAAGTCCATGTCAATGGTCGCTCGGATGATATAGAACTCTCCAGGCTGACGCTCATGCTTGATGGCAATGACGAAATGCGGAAACTCCCGATGCCCCAAAAAGACATCACTGACATGCGTCCCTCTCAATACCACCTCATGAAACCATGCCTGATCCTCGTACGAACGGTTCTGCAAATCGTAAGGGCCGGTGTAATATGCCTGCAGACCCTCGGCGTCGATCAACCCCAGATCTACAAACCCCCCAAACGAGTTGTTCAGGTTCTGCAGTGCCACCGCCAGCTCCTCGTTGCTGGCCAGCGATTCGTAGCTTTCCTCACGAATCATGAGCGCCAGCGCGGCGCGACGCTCTTCGATGACGAATTCCAGCGTCCGCTTCGTGTTGGAGAGCACCTGCGAGACCGAGTAAGTGTTCTCGGTGAAATATGCCTGTTGATCCTGGAGAAAACTGATGGCCGCGAAGATAAACAACGGCACCAGCGACACCACCGCTGTGGCCATGAACACATTGCGCCGAAGGCGATTGTAGCGTGGCAGATGAGCGCCGGTCAGTTCAACCGGCAGCTCGGGCTCTTCCTCGTCATGACGTTCGCCTCGCGCACGCTGACCGCCTGGCTGAGGTACTCCCGTGTGAACACCATTGGCTCTTCGTTCGTCCGAGGCCATACTCACTCCCTCGATCCGGGCTCGGCACTATCCGATGTTGGCGGACCACCCGAACGAGCATAAGCCTGGCGCATCACGCGCGCCAGATGGTCAATGTCCACAGGTTTGCGCAGGTATGCGAACGCCCCAAGATCCTCCGCCTCACGACGCTCATGCTCCGATCCATGACCGGTCAGGATGATTACTTCAACCTGGGGATGATCCCGCTTAAGTCTCCTGAGTGTCTCGATTCCGTTGATACCGGGCATCATCAAATCGAGCACGATGACATCAGGTGCATCCTCGTCCGCCATCGCAAGTGCCTGCTCGCCGTCGTAGGCAATCGATGATTCCAGGTTACGCGTCTTCAATCGCTCCGAAAGCGTCTGTACGAACTCCTTCTCGTCGTCTACCAACATCACCTTGGGTGGCCCTTCGATATTCGACCAGGGGTTCGCCGATGCCGGCTTGTAACGTGGACCCAGACGTGTTGTGGCGCTGATCACGCCACCGACCTGTTCCGCTACCTTCTTCAAACTCTCCCGGTAGTGCCCCAGACGTACGACATTCTTGTTGATCGACAGGATCACATTACCACCCTCGGCGTGAACATCGGCCGACAGCCCTGCTTCGGCCAGCTGCAATGACACCTTCGCCGCCAGGACGAAGTCGTGCGCGGCCGCCTGCGAACGCTCGGTCGTCTGCACCGGTTCACTCTGTGCCGTTTCGCAGACCATCCGTGTCGCCTCGCTCACGCTCAGCTCGTGCATCGGCAGCACCAGATCGTACAAGGATTCATCGTAGCAAGATTTGCCAAACAAATACTCGGTACACCCTATGTTCTGCTTATCGTCTTCCCGGATTGCCTTCGATGCGTCCTTTTCCGAAACGTTACCTTGCTCAATAGCCTGTCGCACACGATAGTCGTGATTGGCGATGGCCAGAATCCGCAGGTCATGACCGATGGTGCGGGGGATCAAGTGTGCGATGCATCCGGTGACTATCACATTGTCCGACTGTATCAACTCGGCCAGCACCAGCCTCACGAACGCCACATGCTTGTCTCGATCGTGTACCAACTTACCCAGAAACGACCGCGTGCCGTTAAGCGAACTGCGAAGCTGATCTCGTGAGACATCGAATCTGCGCGAGGTTTCCTCGAGCACCCGCTCCGTTATGACCGGATAACCCAGGTCGTCTGCTGCTGCTTGGACAATCTCATCTGCGTGACAGTAAGAACCGTTGAAGAGCGAAATAACCGCCATCGTCCATCCTTTCGACCGCGATCGGTTTCCGATTCCTTGCGCAAGCTATCGAATTCAACGCCGATTCGCAAGCCATTGGCCCGGTAATTCTCGTAAACTAATGCAGATCATTAGCCAAACTGTCCACATTTAACTGGAAAAAGCCTTGCTTGGATACAGGTCCTCAGTTACGTTCACTCTCGTGTTGACAGGCAAAGTGAACCCCATGGGGTGCGCTCACTGCACTGCCAGGATGCATTGAAATGTCACACGACCCCGGGTCCGCCCACCCGCGACTCGCCAACCTGCCGTCGAGCTCGGGGCCATACTGCAGTAATGGCGGAGGCGCTTTCATGAACGTGAAGCATCTGTCCCGAATCCTCCCCTGCCTCGCTTGGTTCGAGGGCTACAACAGCGACAAACTCAGACTCGATATCATCGGCGGTCTCACCGTTGCCCTGGTCCTGGTGCCGCAGTCCATGGCCTACGCCCAGTTGGCCGGATTGCCGCCGTATTACGGATTGTACGCCGCCTTCCTGCCACCTTTAATCGCCGCCGTGTTCGGGTCCTCCCGCCAGCTCGCAACCGGCCCCGTGGCCGTCGTATCGCTCATGACGGCCACCGCGCTTGAGCCCCTGGCCACCGCGGGCAGCGAGCAATACGTCGCCTACGCCATCCTGCTGGCCCTGCTCGTCGGCCTGTTTCAGTTCCTGTTGGGGATCCTGCGCCTGGGGCTCGTCGTTAACTTCCTCTCGCACCCCGTGGTTGGCGGCTTCACCAATGCTGCTGCCATTATCATCGCTACCTCACAACTCTCCAAAATCTTCGGCGTCAAAGTAGACAAAGCCGAACACCACTATGAGACCATATGGCGGGTACTGGAGTCCGCCTTCGCCCACACTCACTGGCCCACTCTTGCCTTCGCGGTCCTCGCCTTCGCCGTCATGATACTCTTGCGGCGAATGGACAGGAGAATCCCCAACGTACTCGTGGCCGTTATTGTCACCACCCTGCTCTCCTGGGCGCTGGGGTACCAACAGGACAAAACCGCCGAACTGGCCCAGATTGAATCGGGGCCGTTCCAGGAGCTTGTCAAGCAATATAACTCCGACTACCACTCGCTGAACGACCTCTCCGAGCAGAGAGTCAGTCTTCGCGAGGAGTATATGCGAGTCACCGACACGCAGGGTGAACATACCGCAGCGGCAATCAAGATCGACAACGATATCGAACTGCTCAACTTGAGAATCGAGCACCTGAAGGCGTCCATCTCCCAGAGCCGACGCCAGCTGCGCGACCAGGGTCTGTGCATGGTCGGATCCAAAAACGAACATGCCAGGTACTACCCTGCCGATCGTGCCCGTGAGGCTGGATTCGACTGCTCATGCATTTGCTACCTGAATGTCGGCAATAAACCACTCGACACAACCTCGCTCACAATGCGAGCCGGCGGTGATGTGGTCGGAACCATACCCCGGGGTCTGCCTGCCATCAGTGCCCCGCCGTGGGATACCTCTGTCGCCTTGAACTTGATCCCCATGGCGATGATCATCTCCCTGCTCGGCTTCATGGAGGCTATCTCGATCGCCAAAGCCATGGCCGCCAAGACCGGCCAGCGCATCGACCCTGACCAGGAACTCGTCGGACAGGGACTGGCCAATATCCTCGGCTCCACCAGCCAAAGCTATGCTGTCTCCGGCTCCTTCTCCCGCTCCGCAGTGAACCTGCAGGCCGGTGCGGTTACCGGGCTCTCCAACGTCATCAGCTCCGCAGTAGTGGTGATTGTGTTGCTGTTTCTCACTCCGCTACTGTACCATCTGCCGCAGGCCGTGCTGGCTGCCATCATTATGATGGCCGTGGTGGGGTTGATCAATATACGGATCTTCGTCCACGCCTGGCGGGCCCAGCGCTATGACGGCATCATTGGCATCATTACCTTTGCGGGTACTCTGCTGTTCGCGCCGCACCTGGATCGTGGCATAATGATCGGCGTCGGCTTGTCTCTCGTGCTCTATCTCCTCCGCAACACCAAACCGGCCATCGCCATGTTGGCCCTGCACGGCGACCACACCTACCGCAATCGTGAACGCTTCAATCTCAGCCAATGCAAGCATATCGCCGTCATTCGCTATGCCGGCTCGTTGTTCTTCGCCAATGTCAGCTATCTGGAGGAAAAAGTCACGGCAACTGTCAGTGCCATGCCACAGTTGCGGCACGTGATCCTTGTTGGCAACGGCATCAACGAACTCGATGCCTCCGGGGTAGACGCGCTGGAGATTCTGGTGGAACGCCTCGAAGCACGGGGCCTCAAGTTCACCATCACCGGCCTCAATGACCACGTCTATGACACGATGAAGCGTACCGGTCTGCTGGCGCGAATCGGCGAGAACAACGTCTACCCCGATGTGGCCCGAGCCATTCACTCTGTCTGGGACGAGGCCCACCGTGGCAGCGATGAAGTTACGTGCCCACTTCGGGTGGTGCCAACTTCACTGGTGTTGCCTACCGCACCGGAGGTTCGCAAGCACGGCACTTTTGGCACAAAAGGCCGGGATGAAGACGAGAGCAAGTAGGTAGCAGCAGGCGGTAAGCGAATCTGCGACAACGAAACCCCTTGCGAAAGAACGCAAGGGGTTTCACTGTTTTGCAGGAGGTCCGCGGTGCTCGAATTCGTCGTCTTCTACCTTGCCTCCGCGCGCAACCACTCGGCGCGCAGATACTGGTGCAGCCGATAGCTGCGATCCACTGTGTCCGGCAGTCGCGTGAACTCAAACGGCTGATTACTGTCATACGCCGCAAACGAGTGACAGGCAGTACAGTCAGTCGTAATCGTGCTCCCGTCGTCAGCAACCAGTGACGGACTGTGGCAGCGGTAACACCCACCGTCACGCTCATGCCCCAAGTGGTTCGGATAGACGTTCCACATTACGTTCATCTTGTGGTGCACGTTGCGCCGGTACACGTCACGAAGCACGGCAACGGCACTGTCGATCAGGTTTGTCTTCGATTGCAGGAGTTCCGGGAATTCACGGCGATAGAAACCGTACAGTTGGTTTTCAATTCCCTGCATGGCCTGGGCGCTGTCGCCGTAGGTGATTGTCAGAGCATGCACTGCCTCACGCTTGAAGTACGGCAACTCTCTCGGTAACAGCCCCTTGCGAATGCGCTCATCTACCGCCCGCTCCGGATCCTCGTATATATGAGTGGCCCGGTTGTGACAATCAACACAGTCCAGTATACGCGAGTCTTCCAGACTCGCGGTGTCTTCAATCTCCTCGTTCACGTACCGCTTATAGGTTCCATCCTCCTGCAGTACTTCCACCCAGATCATGGTCTCCCGTTCGTCGTTCACCGAAGTATACCGTACCTGGTTCTTGTCAGAGATATGCCAGTGAATTCCACCCTGTTGTGCAACGGAACCCGTGTCCACCTTGAGAACGAGGGTTGTATAGCTGGGTGTCGATGCGGAATCATCAGCATAGCGTACGATGCGGTCAATCCGCTCGCCGTAGAACTTCGCCGGCCAGTGGCATTTCTCGCACGTCTCCTGTGCGGGGCGCAACTGGCGCACCGGTATTGGGATCGGCTTCTCGTAGAGGTTGAAGGTTACCGAGATCATCTGCCACATGCCATTGAGCTTGGAATCGACTAGCGCATCAACTCCCTCTCCCACATGGCATTCCACGCACTTTACGCGCGCGTGCGGCGAATCCTGATACGTTGCCCACTCCGGATGCATTACCGAATGACACGCCGTACCACAGAACTCCGGCTCATCCATGAAACTCAGCATGCGCGAACTGGCCCCCACCAGAAAGACGATATTGATCGCGGTGAACCCCAGGATGGAAACCAACAGTGGCGACTGCCAGAACGGCCGCGCCTTTTCCTCGCTGTCGAATTGCTTGTCAATCAACTGCCGCGTGCTCAGGCCACTCTTCTTCTTCTCCCGGTACCATGCGATGGGAAGAATAACCAGTCCGATGACAAAGAGGGTTGGTAACGTCAGGTAAGTGATCAGTCCGCCATAGGAACTGGTAAACATCCCGATCAGCCGGGCCAACTCCAGCAGGACGAAGGTCACGAACGACGAGGTCGTCAGCACCACCCCGACCTTCCCAAGACGGTTGACAGAGACCCCTTTTACAAAGCCAACGTATTTGCGGAACATCCTATTTTCCTACTTCCTGAAACAGGTGCTCATAGATCTTCTGCAACTCACCGGAGCGAATCCCTTCCCGCAGGTTTTCCGTGCTCTGCTGTACCCAGCGATGCATGTCATCCTCGGCGAACATCCGGTCGATGTACTCATTCACTTCCGGATCATCGTACTCTCGCGCCTGCGGAATGAACTTGAAGTAGAAGTGCTGCACTACCTCGTACATGCCGTGCCACCACGTGTAATCAGGTCCCATCATGGACGCCCCGTGGCGTGCCCGACGTCCCTCGTGATGCCACAACTCCCAGTACGTCCATTCGATATCGTTGCTGAAGCTGGCTGGGTTCTCGAGAAGTCCCTTGTCGCGGATCATATTCATGATGTCTGTCGATGGTTGAGCGAACTTCTCGTTGTAGATGCGTACTACGGCGTCAAATTGGTAGTAGTGCCCATCAGCAAACGTCTTTCCGTGGCAGTTGACACAGACCTTTTTCATTCGCGAGCGCTTCTCCTGCCAGTTCTCCTTATGCGTGGAGAAGACCGGTCGAAGCGTCCAGGAAATCCGCAGACCCACGTCGTGATTCGCCTTCATATCTGGCGTCGCCGACATGTGACACGTAGCGCAGGTTGGTGCCGCATTATAGTCAACGCCAACGACCCACGAGTCCGAATCCAGGTTCATCTTGTCGGTATTCGTGTAGTAGGTGTTACCG
>WJKG01000256.1 GCA_014729205.1 candidate division GN15 bacterium
CTCCTGCGGCACCGGGGGCTCCTCGGCTACAGCTTCAGGCTCTAGAGCAGGTTGTGGCGCCTGCGGTTGTTCCTGCTGGGCAACTTCAATAATCTGATCCGCCTGATTGGCTTCCTCGGTGCGTATGGCGCGCTGCTTCTTCGGCTGGGTGGCGATGCTCTCCCGCTTGTTGATCGTCACATCGGTGGATTCCTCGATATCCAGGCCACCCTCGGTCTCATCGGGGACACCGGCCAGGTCTACCTCGTCATCGGCGGCCGCGGCGATCTGCTCGACAACCTCCATATGGGAGCTAAGCAACCGCCGGAGGTTTTCCACGTACTGGCGCTTGGAGCCCTGGAGCTGGGCGATCTGCTCTTTGAGACCCTTCACCGCCGCTTCCTTGGAGGATACCAGTTCGGAGGCTCTCTCTTTGGCATGGGCGATCATCTGCTCCACCTCGGCCTTGGCCTCGGCTTTGACCCGGTCGGCCGCCCGGCGGGCATCGATAGCGGCACCCTTGATGGTGTCCTCGTGCTCCTTGAGTGAGGCCAGTTGGGTCTTGACGGAGTCAAGCTCCATGGAGAGTTTCAGGTTATCCTGCTTGAGTTTTTCCAGGCCGGAGGCTACTACATTGAGCAACTCAGCAACCTCGCCACGATCATAACCGCGCATCTGCGTACTGAATTCGTAATTGCGCAGATCATTGGGAGTAAGTTCCATTTCGGTCTCGCCTGTTTGTATGTTTTTGCTCGTCATTGACGCATCCTTTCCGGGGCCCTGTCCGCCGTAGCGTGCAGATTGTTCGAAAATCGCGCAGCCGCCACAGGCTCCGCCCTATTCATTATTATCGCCCGATCCGGCGGAAAATTGAGGCTAAAGGGGTCAGGACGGGGATTATTATGGGGAGAGGCCAACAGGTATGAAATGGGGGTGGGGCACTTGTGGCCCAATAAACAGGGCCTGCGGACGAGGGGTTACTTAACCCACATGACCGCCCACCAGACCACCAGGACAACCGCCGCCGCCCAAGCCACCACCACCATGGCCGCTCCAAGCCGGCTTCGGGGAAGACGCGAGATCCGGGCGGCTTGCCTGCGGCAATCGGCCATGACGTGATTGGGGATGAGTCGACGGAGGATCAGTACGCCCAGCGGCAGCAATATCAGATCATCGAGCACTCCCAGAAGCGGAATCGGGTCAGGGATCAAGTCAATCGGGCTGGCGGCATAGGCGACCAGGCAAACGGCGAGCACTCTGGCATACCACGGAGTGCGCGGATCGCGACAGGCCAGGAAGATGGCGATTATTTCGCGGCGGAGCCGGTTCGCCGCGCTTTTCCAAGAGGATAGCATATCGGAATAGTATACAGAGAAGCGCGTAGGCGACAGGATGAAGTTCTTCCTTCCGCGACGGAAGTCAATTCCTGCGGTTGGTAGGAGAA
This sequence comes from candidate division GN15 bacterium, assembly GCA_014729205.1. Taxonomy (GTDB): domain Bacteria; phylum Zixibacteria; class MSB-5A5; order GN15; family FEB-12; genus WJKG01. Next base: position 1,424 of record WJKG01000256.1, read on the forward strand.
ATCGGGAGGTGCGAGTGCAGATGGTGCTGCTGATCTAGTTGCTATACTGTGCAGTACCCGGGTGCTCGATCTCATCCAGCTGGACCTCCAGCGCCCAGATAGCGCCGCCTTGGGTGCTGTTAGATGGCCCGGGTTCTTGAGCGCCTCACAGGGAGAAGGCAAGGGCCAGCTCCAGACCCAGCATCAGGCCCCCCCAGGGCCGTGTGTTTTCAGATACAGTCCCCCGGGTCCGGCCTCTATCGAACTCAAGCGGAACACTGTACTCGAATCCCGGCCCTATCATGAGCGGGCCAAGACGAAAGCGGTACACGCCCGAGGCCCCGATTCTCATTGTCTTTTGGCCTCTGATGTAGGCTGCGTTATCGGTTTCCTCGAAGTCCTCGCTGACGAGTGATACCCCGAGTCCTGCACACATGCCACGAAACGGGTCGTCGCCTCCCCGGTAAAGCTGGTACGAGGCTTTTATGGTGAAGAACCTGTACTCGGTTCCGGAGTTCTCGTAGGCACCGAAAACACTTCCTCCAATTGAGATCGACAGGCCGTCCCGGTGGGTGAATGCATGCTCGAAGGTCAGATTGGCTGCCTTGAATGCAAAGCTGACCGGGTTCGTACTTATCAAGCTTCGGGGCTCTGAACAGGCCCCGGTCTCGATACTCGCCGCCACCATTAGTAAGCACGCGATGACAACTACCGCTCTGCAGTGACTAAGCATAATGATACCTCCCCTATGCGTTCTCCATTTAGCACGTCGCTGACATGATCCTTCTGCGAAGCACTTGGCCTCTTCTTCCGTTACGATTCAGTTGTATTCAGGCTTGCAGTAAGATTCAACGACCTGCTGGCCCAATCCGGAGAGGACTCGGGAACGACCTTCTCCCCTACTCCGGCCTGGGACCGAAGAGCTCCGTGCCGACACGGATCATGGTGCTGCCCTCGGCGATCGCCAGCTCGAAATCGGCCGACATCCCCATCGATAAGGTATCGAACTCATCCCCTACAATCTCACGCGAGGCCTCAAACAAGTGCCGCGTCTGCCGAAACGCGTCACGAACACGCTCGGCGTCATCGGTGAGCGGGCCGATTGTCATCACGCCGGTCAGATCAATATACTCCAGGCCATTCACCCGGCGAACTATATCCAGGCACTCGTTGGGATCAATACCGTATTTGCTCGCTTCGCCGGAGGAGTTGACTTCAATGTAGCACTCGATATTGTGGTCGATCTTGGCCGCTTCCTTGTTGATCTCCTCGGCGACTTTGAGCGAGTCGATCGACTGGATCACATCGAACAGCTTCACGGCTTTCTTGACCTTGTTGGTCTGCAGGTGCCCCACCATGTGATACCGGGCGATACGCCCGAGTTGCTCGATCTTCTCCTCGGCCTCCTGCACCCGGCTCTCGCCGATATTGTGCAGACCGGCGGCCACTGCCCGGCTGATGGTATGCGCGGGATGACGTTTGGTGACGGCGACTATCGTGATATCGTCGGCATCGCGATCGTATTCCTCGCAGGCCTGAGCTATCCGGCCATAGAGGTTCTGGATATTGTCCGATAACTGGTCTTTCATGGACAGGCAAAATATTGCAACGCTCGGGCTGTTTGGCAAGGGAAAACCGAGGGGAGGGTGTTGCTGCACACGAAGACCACAACCGTAGCTTATCAGCTGGAAGCGCTGAGTCGTGTTGTCATTATACCGTAAAGACATAGTCTTGACAGGATTGCGCTCCACCGAAATCGTTGACGCTGTGCTCGCCGTTTCCTATGTTGTAAGCACAGGCTGTCTCTCTACACTCTGTCCAAGTCGATCAATACATATCTCTGCGGAGGAATATCATGAAACGCCATGCCGTAGCTGTCGCGCTGGCTTTGGTCATGCTATGCGCTTCTGGAGCTGCAGCCACGGACATCATGCTTGACTTCGTCAACGGGCTCAATACTTCCGGCTCTATCACACCGGGTCGACCGGTCACGTTCTATCTTCGTCTGACCAACGAATACGATTTCAACGCCACCTATCTGCACAATGGGTTTGTCCTGTATTCATCCGATGCCACCTGGGAGATTCCAACTGCTCAATTTCATGGCGGACTGGACACTCTCTTCACTGTCCGAAACTACGAATGTCTCAACTGTAGCGGCCAAAACGCGGACACCCTGCGTTTCGAAACGAGCTCGACGTTTGGGCCCGGACTGCCGCCGTACTTCTCCCGAGTCGGCTACGCCATCACGACACAGTTCACGGACACCGATGTCGGTCATCAAATCTGTCTGGATTCGGTGTTCATCCCTCCCACAGGTCAGTGGCTCTGGAGCTACACCGACGGAGCAATGATCCCGCCGGGGTGGGACGGGCCGCACTGCTACACAATCGACGATCCGCAGGCATCCTGCTCCTGTCCCAACGTGGGGAATGTGGATGGTCAGCCGGGCATCAATGTCTCCGATGTTACCTACCTCGTGGGGTACCTGTTTGGCGGAGGCTCTCCGCCCACCTCCGATCCAACCTGCCCGCTGCCCAACAACGGTGATGTGAACTGCGACATGAGCGTGAATATCGGCGATCTGACTTATTTCGTTGCATACCTTTTCGGATCGGGCCCTGCACCGTGTGATCCATGCGGTGACGTTATTCCGGCCAATGACACTATGGATGCCAGCTACTTCGCGTGGTTGCTGGACCAGTTCGAAATGGCCATTCTTGATACGGGGAGTTCCTTTTTCGATTACGTCAATAACCCGGGTATCATTGAGTTCGACTCCACCTGGATGCTTGGCGATACCACATACGAGATCTACGAATGGCGGCACTTCAATGACACCGCCTACATGGTTCAGGCGACTCCCCTGCCTCCGGCAGCGGCCGGTGAAACTGATGAGGCCGGCATGCCGGTACGTGGAATGGCTAGCCCGGAAGCGAACTCGCGTCACACAGCAATCGTTCACCTGACCCAAACGCTGATCGATGGGGAGATTGAAATTCACGACCCGGAGGATCTTGTTATCGACGGCAATACGGTCAAATTCGCCGGGAAGGAGTTCGAGTTTGATGAACCGTGGGCACTCGATCCACCTGTGGCTGATCAGGTTCTCGAGGTTGCCAACAATACTCCCACGATAAGTGCTGACAGACTGGCTCAACTTTGTCAGGGGCGTGAGTGGACCACTGCCGATCACATTGTCAGTGTCACGCAACGCCGGATAAGATCGTACCTGGCAGGTACCTTGCTCATTGAGCATGAGGAGAGCATGAGCCTCACGTTCAATCATCACGCCATCTACTCCTGTCCCGACGGAGAGTTACTCAGCCACGAATTGATCTTTAGATTCCAGGTGAGCTCTAAACAGTGCATTCCAGGCCATCCACCGATCATCCGTGAATACGCGGCAGAAATGTCGTACCATTTCTAACACCACATCCAACCCCGGGCAGCCCGCGACAAGCAGACTGCCCGGGCCGATTCTCCATCTCAAGCTTGCCGCGACGATTGCACCGCGTTATATACCCCCATGCCACAGATCATTACCAACCACCGCCACGACCCATTACTCCGCAAAGCGTATTACCGCTTCATGGATGAAGTCTTCTCCGGGGTGGACTTTCTGCGCTGGTTTAATCATGGCCACTGGAACGAGGCATACGCTCCCCATTCTATCATGGACGGTGACCGCATGATCGCCAATGCCTCGGCCATGCGCATGAACGTGTGGGTGGAAAACACTCTCGTGCCGGCAGTGCAGATCGGCGCGGTGGGTACGGTTGAGGATTATCGCTACCAGGGGCTGTCTCGACTGCTGATGGAGCACGTGCTCGACAAGTTCGCTCACCAGGCGGAGTTGATCTTCCTGTTCGCCAATGAGAGCGTAATCGATTTCTACCCCAGGTTCGGTTTCCAACGCGCCCGCGAAGTGGTCTTCGTAGCCACCCGGGATCTCCCGTCACCCAAGTACTCCGCACGCAAGCTGCATCTTGCAAATGCTGCGGACGTGGCAATTGCCCGTGAATTGATCGCCGAGCGCGATGACCCCACGCGGTTGTTTGGCGCTTCTGACTTTGGGCATATCACCTGGTTCTATATTCTCAATGGGTTCCATCAGCGGCTGCATTACCTGGAGGATGAGCAAATTCTATTCATTCTATCTGAGAATGACGGTGTTGTGCACATCTGGGATGCTATTGCACGCGCGCCGTTTGACATGTCGGAGATACTGCCCAGGCTTTTGCCCTGCGAGCAACCACAGTCAGTGCACTATTACTTCTCACCGGACCGACTACCGTTCGCCTATGACAGTGTCGCAGAGCCGGAAGACTCTTACCTGTATGTTCGGGGCCGATTCCCACTGGAGAATCAGCGATTCAAGTTCCCTTTCACGGCCCAGACATAGACTGTCGTCAGCTACACCCGGTTAAGTCGGAAATTCTCTGCTATGTGCTCGAAGCACTGCACAAGCCCTTGCCAGACAGTACCGCATTGGCGCATATTGCGACCAGCACCATGCCCGCACAGCTCCGGTTGTATAAGAGACAGGAAAAGGTAGAGTCATGACAAGACCATTACGGCACAGCGTACTCGGCGTGCTTATCGCGCTTCTGGCGGTACCGTTTTTCATCGGCTGCCGCGACATCGCTGACGTACGTGACGACATGGATGCCTACCTCACCGCCGCCCGCGACGCATGGGGATTCCGTGGGGCAGCACTCATTTCTCACCGGGGAAAAGTGATTCTCAGCAGCGGATATGGTTCGGCAGACAGCGAGTTCGCCGAGCCCAACCGACCCAGTACACGGTTCTACATCGGTTCCATCACGAAGCAATTCACCGCAGCAGCAGTGATGCTGCTTGTCGAACAGGACCTGCTCTCGCTTGAGGACCCCGTCAAAAACTGCCTTCCACAATATGCCAATACGCATTTCGGCGAGGTGACCGTTCACCAGTTGCTGTCACACACCTCCGGCATACCCGACTACACAGAGATTCCCGAGATACTGCTGCGTCGAACCAGTGCCATGTCACCCACCGAGTTGCTGGGGACAATCGACGATAAGCCGCTGCTGTTCGATCCGGGAATGGACTTCGCCTATTCGAACACCAACTACCTGATACTCGGGGCAATTGTCGAGAAGGTTGCCGGTCAATCGTACGAAGCCTTCCTTCACCGGCACATCTTCAATCCTCTGGATATGGAAAACTCGGGTTATGGTCGCAGGGAAGTAGGTATGCCGGATCGAGCGCTCGGCTATACGCTTGATTCGACAGGGAGCCCGGTCGCCGCGGCCCGAGTCGATCTCTCGGTCTTGCATACTGCCGGTGCCCTCTACTCCACGGTTCTGGACATGCACCGGTGGGACTCCGCGCTGTCGAACGCATCGGTGCTCAGCCCGAAGTCGATCAAACGTATGCTTACCCCGGTACGCGAAGGTTATGCCTACGGTTGGGTCGTCGACACGCTCTTCGATCGGGTACGCAACTACCACGGCGGGTTCCTGGACGGTTTCAACACCACCTTCGAACGATGGGTCGACGAAGGTCTGTGTATCATCGTGTTCTCCAACGGGGACGAAGCGCCGGTCAAGAAGATGGCCCGCTCGCTCGCAGCGATTGCCTTTGGTCGGCCGTACGACATGCCGATCACCCGCGAACCGACGCAGATCGACACCACTTTGTGGGCCGACTACACTGGAGCGTATCAAATGGCACCGGATTACTACCGAGTTGTCAATCGTCGAGGCGACTCCCTGGTCACCTGGGCCACGGAAGACGAACCGGACGCGCTCCTGCCGATGGCACCCGATACGTTTTTCACCGCCGACGATCATACGGTCATGATCACTTTCGGCCGAGACGACGCTCGTAAGGTGGACTCCATCTATCGAATCGAAGAGCATACTCTTTACGGCGGTGTACGTCTGGACAGCGCGCAATCGGAAGCATTCCTCCTGGCTGAACAACCGATACAAATGGACAGCGCTCGCCTGGATCGATATGTGGGGCTCTATCAACTCCAGTCGTTGCTCCCGAGAGAGAACTGGCCGGCCTTCACCCTGAGAGTTCAGCGCCGGGGCGAGAAGCTCTACGCCAGAACCACCGGGCTTGACGAAGTACGTGTCTTCCCGCTATCCGATACGTTGTTCATTCATCGCACCAAGGACTACCGGATTCAATTCACGCTGGACTCAACCGGCCAGGCTGCCCGCTGCCTGCTGACACTGGGAGGCTCCTCAGTGCACGGCTGGCGGATCGGTAACTCGGAATGATGATTACTTCTACCTGGATCCGGTGACGGGTTAGATTGTATTGACAGATTCAGAAATCAGGCTATTTTGAGAGGAGTATAACGATCAGTTCAGGACATATTCATATGATGCTTCACAGCCGCAGCTATTATTACTATTGCATCTACACCCGCTCTCACCGTGCGGAAGGAGGATCGGCTGCGTCTTAGTGCCTGAAATCGAAAGACAAGTACCGACCCCGCTGTCCGCACGGATAGCGGGTTTTTTTGTGGCCATGCTTAGCGTTTGGTCAAACAATAGAGAACGAATACACCAGGGAGTGACCGATGATTCGTGGAATCCGGGGCGCTGTGTGCGCCTCCCAGAACACCAAAGAGGCGATATACGAGGCGACCTCGCGGCTGCTGAAAGCTGTCATGGAAAGAAACAGCCTCGCTCAGGAGGACATCATCTCCATCCTGCTGACCGCCACCCCCGACTTGAATGCCGATTTTCCGGCCTACGCCATCCGCGGCAACGGGTTCAAGTATGTCCCGGTCCTGTGCGCCGCTGAGATTGCCGTACCGGGAGCCATGAGCAGCGTTATTCGCATGCTGGTACACGCCCGGACCGATCGGGCCCAGTCGGAAGTGAGGCACGTCTATCTCGATGCGACCGCCACACTTCGCCCGGATCTGGGCGAAGAATCCGGAGAGGCCTGATGGTGCCCAAACTCGAAGAGCGCTCTCAGCGGGAGCTCACGGTTGGCGTGTTGGGTCTTGGCCAGATGGGCGGCTCAATCTGTGCCGCCATATCTCGAAAGTGCCTGAACTGGCAAGTCGTCGCCTACGATCCGGACAGGAAGCTTGTCAACACCGCAGTAGATCGGAGTATATGCCAGTCGACGCATAAGAGTGAGGCCGAAGTCATCGCCGCCGCCGACATTGTGATCCTGGCGGTGCACCACCAGATTGCCGTGAAGCTGCTGCGGATACACGCCGAACAGCTCCGCCGCAGCCAACTGGTTCTCGACGTGGGCACAGTCAAGTTGGAGATTTGTGGAGAGGCTGAGCAACTCGGACTGACCAACTTCATCGGCGGCCATCCCCTGGCCGGCAGCGAGAAAACCGCCCCTGAGGCCTGGCGGTATGACCTGTTCGAGAATGCCCGAATCTTCATCGCGACGAGCATGAACACTACCGATGTCAGCCGCCGACTAATGCTGGAGTTGATCGCTTCCCTCGGCGCGCTGCCAACCGAGATCGACCCGCAGCAGCACGATGAGGTGGTCGGGCTGACCATCGGTCTGCCCCACCTGGTGGCGTTCGCCTTACAGACATTGGCAGAGCGGCAGCAGGATGCCGGCGATCTGGTGAAGATGCTTGCCGGGCCGAGTTTTGCCAGTGCTACTCGTGTGGCCCACTCCGACAAACAGATGGCCCGGCAAATACTCTGGAGCAACCGCCGGTCGATTGTCCCGCAACTCGAACGCCTGCAACAACTCCTGGGCGAAGTGAAGGACGGCCTTGCCCGCGAAGACGAAGCTTCACTCAGGCAACTCATTGACACCACAGGAGCCCTTTGATGCAGATGAAGTACATCTATCTCGATGGCCGGATACGGTCGACCGGCACCAGGCCGGTTGCTCTCACCACCCACGCCTTCAACTACGGCACGGCAGCCTTCGAAGGGATGCGGGCGTTCTATGACCGTAAAACCGGCACCTGGCACTTGTTCCGATCAAGACTGCACTTCGAGCGATTGTGCCGGGCCACCAAATTGCTCGGCCTGGGCTTTGATTTGGACTACGGTGAATTCATGAGCATTTTGCGCCAACTGATACGCAAGAATAACTGCCGCGACGACCTGTACATCAGGCCCATTGTCTTCACCCCCGGCGAAGGTATCGGGTTGATGAGCACCGAGGGCTGGCGAATGGGAATCTTCATGGAAGACAAGCCGCTCGAACGCAAACGACCACGCACGGCCTGCCTTGTGAGCTACCGTCGTCCATCCGACGGCAGCTATGCAGCCAAGATTACCGGCAACTACGTCCTTTCCTACCTGGCGCAGCGCGAGGCAATAAGTCGCAACTACAATATTGGCATCCTGCTGTCCGATCGGGCCTACCTCTCCGAAGCGTCGGCCATGAACCTTTTTTGGCGAAGAGGCAACGTTCTCTATACACCGTCGCTTCAGTGCGGCCCCCTGGAAGGTATCACCCGTCGTACGGTTATCGAGCTGGCCAGCCATGAGCCGGGACTTACGGTCAAAGAGGGAGCGTATCGCCCACCGGTGCTCCGGAGCGCCGATGAGATCTTCCTCTCCGGTACCGGTACCGGGATCACGGCTATCAGACAGTTCGAGGATATTCGGCTTACTACACACCGCAACTCCCTTTGCAACCGCCTCTGGCGAAAGTATGTCCGCCTCGTGCGGACAACCAACGACTAAGCCTCATACTTGCCCCAGTTGAGTTTTCTGCTTGCAAAACAACAGGATCAGCGTGTTCTTTGTGTCTATGCCGGTTAAGACGCTGCCTGATGAACATCTTCCTGAGTTCGTCCGGATTGTGGGCGATGCCTACCCCGCGATGGACCTCAACACGCCTGTCGAGCGCGAAAAGGCCGTTGAGCGTTTCCGCGCCCAGAACCGCGACGAACGCAATCATATGTTCGGATGTTACCGCGATGATCGCCTGGTAGGAGGTGTCCGGCTTCACGACTTCCAGTTGCACCTTCGCGGCGCTTTGATGGCCTGTGGTGGCGGGGGTATGCTGGCCGTAGACCTTCCGTATAAGAAACAGCATGTGGCCAAGGAAATCATGCAGTTCTTTTTCGGGAGATACCGCCAGCAGGAAGCATCCATGGCCGCCCTCTGGCCCTTCCGGCCCGATTTCTACCGAAAGATGGGGGTCGGCTACGGAGGGAAGATATCCGAGTATCACATCGCCCCCTCCAGTTTCCCATTGATCGACCCTCCGCAACCCGTCAAGCGACTCACCATCGACGATTGCGAGGCTGTGGTCGATTGCTTCAACGAGTATGCAATGATGGTCAATGGCATGATCCTCGAAACCGTCCCCGGCCGTCGCATTCGTATGGAGCAAACGCAGTCGTTGAGAATGGTCGGATTTGAACAGGACGGCAAGCTCCGGGGATACATCCAGTACGCCTTCCGAAAGGACAAGACAGGGAATTTCCTTGTCAACGATCTGATTGTCCAGGAGTTCGTTTACCTGACCCGCGAATCCCTCCTGGCCCTGTGCTCTTTCTTGAGGGTACAGGCTGATCAGGTCAATCGCGTGGTGATACGCACCCACGAAGATGACCTGCACCACCTGCTCTTTGATCCGCGCAACGCATCGGGGCACCTCATTCCGCCAGTGTATCATGAAATACACACGACCGGAATCGGTATCATGTATCGGGTACTCGACGTCAACCGACTCTGGGCACAACTGAGCGAGGCCAAATTCAACGACGAGTCGCTGACGGTCACATTCCAGGTCCACGACACGTTCATGCCAGAGAACGATGGGCCAATTACGGTTGTATTCGATCACGGTAAACCCTCGCTGGACAGCCAGATCGCTGCCGATGTGACGGTTGGTCTGGACGTGTGCGACCTGGCATCACTGATTGTCGGTTCGGCCGATCTCAGCAGCCTTGTGCGGTATGGCCGGGTGACGATAGACAATTCTGAGTGCATACGGCCTCTGACCCGCCTGTTCCTGACCGACCACCAGCCACTTTGCCTGACACCGTTTTAGATCGGCCCGGTTGCCAAACGGGGGCGTTTTCGTTTTATTCCGCACATTGCGATGTAACTCACAATTGATAAGGAATAGCTATGTCAAGCACATCCCCGTCCACTAAGAGCGGCATTCCCGCCCGTAGCGATATCGACGCCAAGTACACCTGGAACCTGACCGACCTGTACCCCTCCGATGAAGCCTGGGAGCAAGAGTTCGGTGAGGTGAAGAACCTCATCGAGAACGCCGGCCGGTTCGCTGGCAAGCTCAACGACGCCAAGGCCCTCTATGAGTGCCTGGTGACTCGCACTGAAGTCTCCCGCAAAATGAATCTCCTTTACCTTTACGCATTTCTTGCCAAAGAACTCGACAACCGGGTCAGCAAGTACCAGGCGATGAACGAACAGGCGGCCATGCTTGGTTCGCAGGCCGGGGCGGCATTTGCCTATGTGGAGCCGGAACTGGTGCAGATTCCCGATGATAAGCTGCGGGAGATGGCCGGACAGTTCGAACGCACCGATGTCTATGACTTCTACATTGAGGACCTCATTCGCAGTAAGAAGCATATCCGCTCGACAGAGGTCGAAGAGCTTCTGGCCCAATCAGCGCTGATGGCACGCGGCGCCAGCAGTGCGTTCAACCTCCTTAACGATGCCGACTTGCAGTACGGAACGATCAAGGACGAGAAGGGGAACGAGGTCACACTCACCAAGCAGCGTTTCGCCAAATTCATGGACTCCAAGGATCGTCGAGTCCGCAGCGATGCCTACCATCAGTTCTACCGGGCCTACCAGGAGCACATCAACACTGTCGGCGCCACGCTGGGGGCATCGGTGAACAAGGATGTCTTCTACACCACCGCCCGCCGCTTCGACAACTGCCTGCACGCGGCCCTCGATGGAGACAATATTCCGCGCGCCGTGTACGACTCGTTAATCGAGACCACCGAATCCGACCTGTCCGCCCTCCACAAATACACAGAGGTCCGCAAGCGGGTACTGAAGCTCGATGAGATCAACGCCTGGGATATGGCCTGCCCGCTCTTCCCGGAGGCAGACTACGAGGTAGCCTACGATGAGGCGGTCAAGACCATTATGACAGCCCTGCAACCGTTGGGCGAAGAGTACTGCCGCCAGCTCGCCGATGGTTTCGGCAGCCGCTGGGTGGACGTATTCGAAACCGAGGGCAAGGGGTCCGGCGCCTTTTCAACCGGTGCCTACGGTGTCCATCCATACGTCCTGATGAACTACAATGACACCGTCGACAACATGTTCACACTTGCGCACGAGATGGGCCACGCCATGCACAGCCACTTCTCCTCGCAGAAGCAACCGTACCCGAAAGCACACTACTCCATCTTCGTGGCCGAGGTCGCCTCGACCCTGAACGAAGGACTGTTGATGCAGCATCTGTTGAAGCAGGCCGAGGATGACAAAACCAAACTGTACCTGCTGAACCGATGGATCGA